>JAGCFF010000067.1 GCA_017650285.1 Bacteroidales bacterium | reverse complement strand
TTTCCTTGAATGAAAGGGCTGTCTTGTCGGGAAAATTGGCGGCTGCCTCTTCGACCAGCGATCGCATATCGTCGATGAAGGTCGTTCTATAAATAGGGTAGTTCTTTTGCTTCATTATTCAGGTCAGGAAGTTTCGGCCGAAGCCGAAAATCCATACAAGATAGTCAGAATTGAGGATAATCCAAAACTAAGGTTTCACGTAGCGGCTGCCGGTCTGAGCCTTTACGGCGTCGATGAAGACAGGTGAGTATGCGGGTGAGGTCCTGCGGCCGGCTACCAGTTCTCCGTTTTCGCTGGGCTGCATAATCTGGTCGTTATGCTTCACGATGAGCAGCTTGGCCAGCTTGTCCCAGCGTTTCATCATCATATCCGTGTAGGTCTCGGTCTTGCGGGTGAGGAAGGCAACGATGTCGACAGCTTCCATCTGTGCGACCCTGGCCTCGACTTCCTTCTGGTCTTCCTGATAGAAATCCTCAAGTTCTTTCTGGGCGTCGCGCAGGTCTCCGATCATTGCGCTCCACCTCGGGTATATCATATTGGCAACCCAGTTGTTCATCCAGAACGCGCTCTCGGTGGAGAACTCGCGGATGTTGGTGTTCTCGGGACGGAACGGTTCGGGAGTGCGGGTGATGCCGCAGTAAACCGGAACATAAGCGACCATTGTTGCGTCATCCATATTGAAATAGGTGATTCCGCCCACTGCATCGGGCAGCCACGAGCGCATACGGCATACCATAGTCATACCGCTCTGCTGGCATCCGATAGGCCTCTCTCGGAACATTGCAGTGCTGTCGCTGGAATAGAAGTTGACGGGCTGGTTGCGGTAGGGTGATGCCCAGGGGCCGGCGCTGACGTCGACCGTCATATCGAGGGCTGTGCCTTCATAGTGGTCGCGCATATCGTTCATCACGTCTCTCTCGGAGAGCGGAGCGTCGGGCTTGATCCAGAGCGGAAGCTCGTCGCATACGTCGAACTGGCCGTTGATATAGGGAAGGTAGCTGTCCATCACGTCCTTGTCGTAGTGGTGACGGAAGAAGCTCCATACGCGGGCGTCGCAATACCTTACGGTAGAGAAGTCGATGGGGCCGTATGCTTCGCGGAAGCTGAAGTCGGCATCATCCTTTCCGGTGAAATAACCTTTCTCGCGTGCGAAAGAGATGCACTCGGCGCTGTACATGGTGTTGCCGTTGTCGGATACATAGAAGCCGAGGTTCTTGTCGATCTTCTTTGACTGGGGGAACTGACGGATACGGCTTGAGTTTGCATAAGCGCTGATGCAGTCATCGGGAACGCGCCTTGCTACCCAGACGGCTCCGGTGTTGTCCGGACCCTTGCCGATGATCTCGAAAATCCAGGCTTCCTCCTTGTCGCAGATGGCGAATGATTCTCCGGTAGAGTTGTAGCCGTAGGTCTGCACAAGTCCGTCAATGACCTTGATGGCTTCGCGGGCAGTGGCGCTCCTCTGGAGAGTGATGTCCATCAGCGTGAAATAGTCGAACAGGCCGTTGCGGTCGACAAGTTCGGTGCGTCCGTCCCAGGTGGTCTCTACGATTGAAACCTGGTGGTCGTTCATAAGACCTACTACACCGTATGTATAGGATACTTGCGGAATGTATCTGTAGGAAACTTCGCCGTTATTGCCTCTGACAGGGAAGGCAAGGCGCTCTCCGGGAGCGTGAGCTCCAGCGGGGGAATAGGAGAGAGACGCGGCGAAGCCGAAGCCGTCGCAATTGTAAGTGCAGAAAACGCTTCCGTCCACTGAAGCTTTTTTGCCGATGATGAGATTGGTGCAGGCAAATGAGGCTGTGCAAAGCAGGGCCAGCACTGCGGTGAGGATAGTCTTTTTCATACTTGTATTGTTGTTATTTCAGATTGAGCAAATCCAGGGCTTCGGGAGTCAGATACGGTTTGACCTTGTCGTAAGGAATGACGAACGAGGGCATTCCCATAGCATAGGCGGCAATCTCGTACTGCTGGTAGGTGAAGCACAGACCGTCCTCGGTGGGGGAAGGAGTCCAGACCGGGAAGGGGATGGTGTCGCCGTCGAGGAAGAGGTATTCGCGGACATTGGCCTTGGTGACGCTGTTGTCATTGTCGGAGAAATACTCTGCAAGCCCGTCGAGAAGCAGGTCTTGCATCTGCTCCAGCGAGCCTTCTTTCAGGAAGCTGTCAAAGCGCTGTCCGCTGCGCTTGTCGAAGGTCACGCTGCCCTCGCCGGTCACGCCGCCGTGCGCTCCTCCAAGGTAGATATAGTCGGTGGAATTGAACACTACGTATCGGTTGGTTTCAGACTCCTTGGTGAGGGAGAAGTCGTATTCATAGCCGGGATAGGTATCCAGGATCTCGGCCTTCTGCTCGTCCGTCAGGTCCTCGTCTTCCAGGATGTAGCCCTTGCGTTCCTCGAAGTCGGAGGTGGCGCTGGCAGACAGCGTCTCAAGAGCCTTGGTGCGGTAATAATCTATGACGGCATCGTTGTCCGACAGGTCGCCGTCGTATCTGGGAAAGAGGCGTTCACCTTCATAGGAACCGATGAAGGCAAGCCTGGAGTCCATAATGTCGATGAGCCCCTTGCGGATTTCTCCTACCGGGCCTTTGTCAGCTACGGGCAGTTCCAGCTCGAAAGTGAGGTCTGTGTGAGCTGCCGAATCTATATAACTGTAGGCACGGGTTACGACGGGCTTGCCGCTGCGGTCGCAGCTGACGAATGCCATAAGGCACAGCGTTGCAATTGCTATAAAGTACGATCTTGATTTCATTGGAATAGGTTTAAGTACCCCAAATTTAGTGAATTATTCGTACCCTGCTCAATAAAAAAGCCGGCTGCGCTGCAACCGGCTTTTTCAACAGAGGAACCTTCGTCTCTATTCGGGACGGAGGGTCTTCACATAGTCGCAAGACTGCTTGATGCTCTCGAAAGGAGGAATGCCCTCTCCGAAAGCTTCCTGCTCGATGATCTGGTACTGCATTCCTGCGAGTGAGGCGTGCTTGTAGATCTCGGGGAAATCAATCTTGCCAGAGGCGCCCACCTCGAGGTCATCCTTGACGTGCCAGAGCAGGAACCTGCCCGGGTTGGCCTTGAAATACTCGATGGGGTCTCCGCCTCCTCTGTAGATCCAGAAGAGGTCAATCTCGAAGAACACGTTCTCGGGCTTGCAGTTGGCCAGCATTACATCGTAAAGCCTGGTCTGCCTGCCATTTACGTCGAAGGTGGTCTCGAACTCACGGTTGTGGTTGTGATAGCCGAAGAGTATGCCCTGCTCCTTGCACATTGCGCCGACCTGGTTGAACAGTTCGCAATATTTGAGGATGCCCTCGAGAGACTCGTAGGCAGTGCGTGACATAGAGGGCTGTACGATGAACTTGCATCCTGCAGCCTTGTGGTCGGCTATGGTCTTCTTCCACCAGGCCAGACAGTCTTCCATAGGAGCGACGTTGGGGTCGGGACCGTTGGTGTGTGAAGAAAGGAAGTTGATGCCCTTGGATGCGCAGAGGTCTGCGAAGGCCTTGGGAGCCATACCGTAGAAAGTGCCTTCCTGCTGATTGTAGGAAGCAGCTTCCGCAATCTTGTATCCGGCCGCAGCAGTGCCTTCAAGAGCTGCGTTGATGTCCTTCGAGCACTCTGCCCTTATGGAGTAGAGCTGGAGGCCGAGGTTGTCGTTAGGCTTGTCCTTCGTGCAGGATGCAGCCAGCAAAGCCGCAGAAACAACGGCCAATGTCAAAAACAGCTTTTTCATCAGTCGAGGATTTTGATCTTGATGTTGCGATACCAAACGTCGTCGCCGTGATCCTGGAGGCCGATGTAGCCTTCGTGGTTCTCACCGCCGCAGTTGATGAGCAGGTCGTAGGCCAGAGGCCAGGCTTCCTTGCTGAACTTGCTCTTGTCGAGGAGTTCCTTCCACTGGGGAGTCCAGAGGTGGTACTCGAGCACGTTCTGTCCGTTCTGATAGTGAACCACGGTGCCTTTGTAGACCATGATCTTGGCAGTGTTCCATTCGCCGTAAGGCTTTGCATTCTGCGGTTTGGCAGGAATCATGTCATACAGCGAAGCTGACTGGCGGTTGCCGTCGACGCCGAGCAATGCGTCGGGGTGGTTGGCGTTGTCGAGGATCTGGTACTCGGGGGCTGAGATGTAGATGGGCTCGCCCGGAACCTCCTGCGCCAGATAGAAGACGCCGGAGTTGGATCCCTTGCCTACCTTCCATTCGAAGGTCAGCTCGAAGTTCTTGAACTTGCGGTCATAGATGATGTCGCCGCCATCCTGGGCGCCGGCCTCTCCGTTGCCGCTGCCGTTGATCTTGAGGCAGCCGTCCTCTACGGTCCAGGCTGCGGGCAGGCTGGTCTTGTCATAACCGCGCCAGCCGTCGGTGCTGCTGCCGTCGAACAGTACTATTACGTTCGGATCGTCGGCTTCTGCAGCTTTCTTCTTGCCGTTCTTGCAGGAAGTCAGTGATACTACAGTCAATGCTACTAATGCGATTGCTAATATTCTTTTCATAGTCTTTGTGTTTTATCTGGGCATAGCGGGAAGAGAGTATCCGTTGTGGTAGGTGTGGCGGATGAGCTCTTCTGCGAAAGCTTGTGCGCTCTCTGCTTCTGTGTATTCGTTGTTGAATGAAGGGTGTCCGGCGGTGATGGTGAAGCCGTCGCGGATCTTCATCCTGATGGTGTCGCTAGGAGTGATGTTGGTGAATCTCATATTCTCGCCGTCCCAGAGGAGCTCGCGGTTGAGACCCTGCAGACGTACTGCAAGAACACCCATTACGACCATCTCGTTGAGGGGACCTGAGAACTCGAAATCCGACACGCATTTCACGCGGCTGTCCGGAGACTCCTTGCAGGCGCGTGCGAAGTCGAGGTGATGGTCCTCGTTGGGAATGGCACGTGTCATCGTGGGCTCGGGAAGCTCACGGCCTGAAATGAGCCAGGGGTTGCGTCCGTAGCATCCGCATACGAGGATATCCTTGGTTCCGTAGAAGATGCAGGCTCCGCCGTTGTCGTTGGGATCCTTTCCTGCGGGCCATCCGTCAGGAAGCACAGGTTTCAGGCCGCCGTCATACCAGGTCACTTCCACTGCGGGCATTGCAACCTTGGGCATATTGTCGCGGGCCGGGAATTTGAGCTTCACGATCTGGGCGTCGGGAGCGCAGTCGACCATCAGGCAGTTTGAGCTGCCCTGGACTGCGGTGGGCGATTTGAGCTTGAGGGACTGCACGATGGGCTGCATGATATGGCAGGCCATATCGCCGAGGGCTCCGGTACCGAAGTCCCACCAGCCGCGCCAGTTCCAGGGGTGATAGATCGAGTTGTAGGGGCGTTTCTTGGCCGGGCCGAGGAAGAGGTCCCAGTCGAGAGTCTTGGGAACCTTTTCGACCTTGGTGGGAGTCTCGAGGCCCTGAGGCCAGATGGGACGGTCGGTGAAGGCTTCGACCTTTGTCACTTCTCCGATCATTCCGGTCCAGATGGCTTCGCATATCTTGCGCACGCCGTTGCCTGATGCACCCTGGTTTCCCATCTGTGTCGCAACCTTGTTCTTCTCTGCCAGTTTGGTGAGAAGCCTGGTCTCGTAAACGGTGTGGGTGAGGGGTTTCTCGCAGTATACGTGCCAGCCCATCTCCAGGGCCTGGGCGGAGATGACTGCGTGGGTGTGGTCGGCCGTGCCGACAACTACGGCATCGATCTGGTTGCCGAGCTTGTCGAACATCTCGCGATAGTCCTTGAATTTCTGGGCGTTCGGATACTGGGCGAACTTGGGGGCTGCATAACTCCAGTCAACGTCGCACAGGCCGATGATGTTCTCGGTCTTGGCAAGGCCGTCGATGTCAGCGCCTCCACGGCCTCCGATACCGACACCGACAACGTTCAGACGGTCATTCGGGCCAGGTCTGCGAACCTGCTGGGCGGCTATCGCCTCTGCTGCCTCTGCCGCACTTTTGCCGAACATCGGCGTAGATGCAAGCACGGCTCCTGCAGTGGCAAGGGCGCTCTTCTGAAGAAAGTCTCTTCTGCTGATGTCTTTGTTCATCATATCTTAGTTTTGGTTAGTAATTAGTCCTGGAAAAGGAGAGGAGCATACTCGGTCAGGTAGATGCGCCAGTTGCGCCAGATGTGGCCGCCGTCGCTCTCGTAATATTTATAGGGATAGCCCTTCTCGTCGAAGTAAGCCCTCATATTCTTGGTGTTCTCATAGAGGAAGTCGGTGCGGCCGATGGCGATCCAGTAGAGTTTGGGTTTCTTTGAGAACTGCACTGCGATCTTCTCCTCGGTCTTGGCTTTCTCTGCAGGATCCTGAGACAGGTTCATGCCGGCTGAGAAGACACCCATATAGTCGAATGTATCAGGATATTCCGATGAAACGCTCACGGTGTAGAATCCACCCATTGAAAGGCCGCCGACAGCGCGTGAGGCTTTCTTGTTGATGGTGCGGTAGTTCTTCTCCACATATCTCTGGACATCGGGGAATGCGGTTACGAAGTTTGCACCCTGAGGAATCTGGCGTGAAGCTCCGCCGGCACCCATGCTGGGCTGGGTGAATCCGAATGAAGACTCGCCTGCGGCTGCTTCCTGGTTCATGTTCTCGTTGGTGATGACCACGATCATGGGTTTAGCCTTGCCCTGTGCGATGAGGTTGTCCATAATCTGGGCTGTGCGGCCGAGAGCGATCCACGCCTCTTCGTCTCCACCTGCTCCGTGGAACAGATAGAATACGGGATATTTGGCCTTGGGGTTCTGCTCGTATCCCGGAGGAGTGTAGATGGTAAGCCTGCGGTCGAAGCCTACTACGGGGCTGTCGTACCATACTCTGGCAACAGTTCCGTGAGGAACGTCATTGACCTTGTAGAGGTCAGCACGGCCTCCGTCAATCAGGAATACGTTGAATACGTTGGCCACGTCGCGGATCATATGGACGTTGTTGGGGTCGTTGATCTTGAGGCCGTCAACGATGAAGTTGTAGAAATAGAGCTCGGGCTCGAGGGGCTTCTCGGTGGTGAATGACCATACACCGTCGGCTTCTACGAGGTCGGCGATGCCTTGCTGGCCGTTAGGGCCTGCGGGCAGGAAGTCACCGGTAACCTGCACCCTGACAGCTTTGGGAGCGACCAGACGGAATGTCACGGTCTTGTCAGGATTGATTTCAGGAGATTTAACGGCAGCCCGGCTTTGGAGGGACTGCTGGGCCGATGCGCTGAGGCATATCAGCATAGCGGCGAGTATCAGAGTAAGTTTTTTCATATGGTTTGAGTTGAATTACTGTTTTCGGGTACTTATTCTTTCAAATTTACGAAATAAGTTTCATAGCCAGCGCAACATTCGGAGTATTTTTTGCATCTTTGAGGCGCAATCGTTCAATGGGGATGTTTTGGTTTTGACAGCAAATGACATTGACCGGTAAGCACGCCGAGAGTCGTGGCCCCTCTCGTAAATCTCAGACCTCAAGCCATAACTGGCAACAACAACTTTGCACTCGCTGCGTAGTCTTGAGCTAAGCTCGACTCCTTAATCGACCGGTCCAGGACCGGACGACGAGTATCCCGCCGGGGTTTTGGAATGCCGCTCCGGACCAACGGGGTATCATCAGACAATTCCTGCTCGGGTGGACTCCTCTAATACCCGCTAAGATTCAGAGGATAAGCTTCGAATGGCCTGCCGCCCGGCAGTCCGGAGCCGACAATCAAAGGGTGGATAAGCGTGTAGAAAGCTTGTTGGTGCTTTGTTTGGACGGCGGTTCGCGTCCGCCCATCTCAACGAAAAAAGAGTCCATTCGTACTCTTTTTTCATTTTAGAGGAGATGGGCGTACTCAGCGGCTGATGCCGCTTTATCACAGGGGGCACGGCCCCCTGACCCCTCGCGCTTCGCGCGGCCTGCTTTGCAGGCTGATCCCCTGAAACCCCTGCGGCGCATGGCGCCGGCCAGCAGAGCTGGCAGGAGATGGGCGGACTCAGCCATGTGGCCTGCAAGCAGGCTGTGGAGATGGGCGGACTCAGCGGCAGTTATTTTTCGCGGACGTGCTTGCCGGACATATGGTCTATGGTGATTTCCATCACCAGGGCGTTCGGGGCGTTGTTCGCCATATCTTTCTCCAGGTCATATCCTTCAGGGAAGAATTTGTCTCCGATCAGCCTGAGCAACCGGTCGGCATCCTCTTTCGCAGTGACTTCAGCTATGTGTCCGAAGCAGATAACGCTGGTGAAGCAGTTCCACCATTCTCCCGGATTCCTTGCAGGCTCGGAAAGGACCGTGAAGCATACTTTGTCATTGGCCCGCACTGCATCCAGTTTGTGCCCTGCCTTGGCGCAGTGAAAATAAATCTTCCCGTCCGAGTACAGGAAATTGACGGGCAGTCCGTACGGGTAGCCGTTCTCTCCGTGGACCGAAAGGATGCCCCGCCACGCCGAGGTCAGCACAGCCTCGCACTCCTGCTGCGAAGCGGCCTGTTTGAAACGTCTAAGTTGTCTGAATTCCATTATCGTGATAATCGCTGTCTTTCCATTCGAATCTGATTTGTTGCGGTACGAGATACCTGCCTATCTTGTAGTCGATGTTCGCCTTGTGGGCCTGGCTCAGCTGGTAACGTCGCGGCACACGGTACATCTTTCCGTCCTTTATGAAGTGGGCTCCGGTCTGATGGAAACGGAAGGCGACGTCTTTTGCAATGCACTGTTCCCTGAGCGAGAGTATCCATTCGTAGTCGCAGGGCCGTGCCTCGACGCCTGATTCTCCGCCCACCGACACCTCGTCGATGGTCCCGTCGAGATAGGGGGTGAGGTCCATAGCGGTGAGCAGCGGAGAAGCTATGATGCTCTTGTGCTTTATAGGGAGTGACCGGAAAATCGGCAGTCGGTAATCGGCCATAGCCTGATTTTCCACCGTGCATCCTACTATTACATTGTCGTAGCCGTCGCCCCAGTCTTCGGGAATGCATTCCATAAACCGGTCAATCCGTTTCGTGAAAAAGAAGAACCACAGGTCGCTCCTGAGCTTCATCATCTGCCAGCATTCAGGTCTCCACTCGTCGGCATCCTTCAGCAGGAAATCGGAAGTGAAGCAGGTGAACACCAGCTTGCCGCTCTCGATCTTCCACGACTTGTCGCGCTTGCGCTTCACAGGCAGGTTGAAGGCTCCCGTCTTTCTGCATTCGCTGCTCGAAATCTCGCTGCCGTACATCTCATCCTGCCGGTATACATAGCAGTATTTGCATCCGGGGCTTATCTTGGTGCAGCCGTGCCACGGATTCCAGTCTGCATATATCTCCCAGTTCTCTGACATTACCGTCCGTGACCCTCCATTGTCATCAGCATCTCTATGACGCCGTAATAGTCCCCGGCACCCTGCGAGACGCCGTTCGATTTCAGGAAGCGGTCCATCATCCATTGCTGGATCCTGTCAATGATGCCGACCCTTCTTTCATTCCAGTATTCGTGGGAGTATGCATAGTCTTCATTGACCTTGTCGCTGAGGCTTGCCCTCCACTGGGAATAGCTCTCCTCGGACAGGTTGGCCTTGGCGCTGGCTGCGACATAGGACAGGAGGTCGAGATGGCCGCTGTAGCGTACTGCGGCAGAACCGGACCGCCTGCAATATACATATGCCCAGTAGTTGGCCTCCGCTTCTCTGGTGACTCCGGCCAGATGGGCGAGCTCGTGGGCAAGGGTGAACGGATACTGCTCGTCCAGGAGCTCCCGGTTCAGCTGGGATTCGCAGAAAAACGGACCCATGAACCCCAGCACCCCTACAGCCGAGTAAAGTGGATTCAGCAGGGGAGTCTTCACGTGCTGCCAGCGATGGAAGCCAGTATATCCGAAGGTCGATACATAGTTGGAATAGAAGTCTTTGATGTCGGCCTCCAGGCTTTCTTTGTCCCAGGCCTGGGCGCTGCCTGCAGTTGCGTTGAGGTCTTCGGTATAGGCTGCAAGGAAAGAGGTGAAGGCCTGCTCGTCGTACGGCGCCTTTTCGATGCCCAGCCTGTCGTAGAGCGGAGTGCGGAAGTAGTTGCACGCCCAGCCCAGATTCAGCCAGACCACAAGCCACAACGCGATGCGGGCTGTCGTGCCCAGCCATCTGAGAAAGCCGGACTTGCGGCGGATGGCCCTGACCAGGACGGCGACGAACGCTATGACAATGCCGATGACGACAGCTTCTTCGAGCGAGAAGGGAACGGCCGAGGCACAGAATGAAAGGGCTGCGGAGATGGGCGGGTAGCAGTGTGCGGCATAGAAGTCGGCAAGGGGAGTGAAGATGCGGCATCCGATTGCGAATGCCAGCAGTACGAGCCCTATGACGTCACTTTTCCGCATACTGAACAAATTTAATGATAAATTAATTTCTATTTTTGCGAAAACTAATGAATATGAAGAAGCTCTCGATTCTTATGCTTGCAATTGCCACAGCGGCAGTTCTTGCTTGCTCCTCAGACATTGCCAAATATAACGTGACAGGCATCAACGCTCCCGAAGACGGTGCGGTGGTATACCTTGTAGACAAGCTCACTTCGGCTCCGATCGACAGTGCCGTTGTCTCAGGCGGCCGCTTCGCCATGAAAGGAAAGGCAGCGAAAGACGCTTTCCTGTCGGTCAACCTCGAAGATGCAGACTGGCTTTTCCCGATCATCAACGACGGAACGCCGGTGCGTATAAACTTCGCTGACAGCGTTGCAGTAGGTTCGGCACTCAATACCCGGATTTCTGAATACGACAGGAAGGATGCTGCTGAATACAGTGAGTACTACAGGTTCATCCAGGATTATCTCGCCCTTTCTCCTGAAGAGCAGCAGGCCCAGGAAGTGGAGTTTATAAAAGAGTATGAAGTCAGGCTGAAGAAATATGCCGACGCCTACACGAATATAATTGTGGAAAACCTGGACAATCTCATTCCTGTCGCTTTCATCTCGCAGGTTCCGTCGCTTGCCGGCAAGGAGAAGTTCGATGAAATGCTGTCGACAGGAGCTCCGTTCACCCAGCATCCGTATGTGCAGGACCTGAAGCGCAGGATCGATGAATCCGAGGCTAAGAATCAGGCGTCTGAAGACCGCAAGCGTGCCATCATCGGCCAGAAATTCCTGGACCTCGAAGAGGCTGCTCCGGACGGAACCATGCACAAGCTGAGCGAATATGTAGGGCAGGGCCACTGGGTGCTCGTCGATTTCTGGGCAGCGTGGTGCGGCCCCTGCAAGGCTGAGATGCCCAATGTAGTGGCAGCCTACAAGAAATATCACGCCAAAGGCTTCGACATAGTAGGCCTGTCCTTCGACAGGGAGAAGGACGCCTGGGTAAATGCCATCAAGGAATGGGATATGCCCTGGATCCACCTTTCTGACATCAAATACTGGGACAGCAAGGCCGCTGAGGTATACTCTGTCAACTCGATTCCCGACAACCTCCTGATCGACCCTCAAGGCACGGTCGTGGCCCGCGGTCTTCGCGGAGAGGCGCTGGCGGCAAGGCTTGCGGAGATTTTCGGATAACGGCATGACCGATTTCGCGGCTATCGATTTTGAGACGGCGAACGAGAACCCCTCGAGTGTTTGCAGCGTAGGGGTTGTGGTCGTGCGTGGAGGGGAGATAGCTGATTCGTTCTACAGCCTCATCAGGCCGGAGCCGGAATATTACCAGTGGTTCTGCACGCGCGTACACGGAATCTGCGAGGAGGACACCTATTGTGCACCTGTATTCCCCAAGGTGTGGGAGAAGGTCGCTCCGATGGTCGAAGGCCTTCCGCTTGTGGCGCACAACAGCCGTTTCGACGAGATGTGCCTGAAGGAGGTCTTCAAGGTCTATCAGATGGACTACCCGGACTATGTGTTCTATGATACGCTGAAGGCGGCACGACGCCATTTCGGCCGCCGTCTGCCGGACCACCAGCTCCACACGGTCGCCGCTGCCTGCGGTCACTGCCTCGTCAATCACCACCACGCCCTCGAAGACGCTGAAGCCTGCGCCCGCATAGCAATCGAGATATTGTAGCTGCTATGAAAACCATCCGTCACGCCTGTGAAGCTGACCTGCCTGAAGTTATGTCCGTCATCGAGGCGGGAAAGGGAATTATGCGTGCCTCCGGCAATATGCTGCAGTGGAACGACGGCTATCCCTCGCAGTCAGTCATCCTTGCGGATATGGAGGCCTCGAACGGCTACGTTGTGGAAGAGGATGGAGCAATCGTGGCATATTTCGCGCTGATCGCTTCTCCCGAGCCGACATACAGAGAAATCTACGGCGGAGAGTGGCTTGACGACGAAAAACCGTATCACGTCATCCACCGCATTGCCAGCACTCCGGAATCCCACGGCGTTTTCGATGCAATAATGGATTATTCCTTCAGTGTCGACGGCAACATCCGCATCGACACC
>JAGCFF010000066.1 GCA_017650285.1 Bacteroidales bacterium | reverse complement strand
GCAGTCTATGAAAAAAGTATGCACATATCCTTCGATTGCGATACGACGTGTCCGACGTTAAGCCGGCGGCGTGATTTCAGCTCGCGTTTCGCACAGGCTTTTTTCAATTCTCCCGGGACAGCAGAATCCCACCCCCTATTTTCCGATTATTATCATTTTATTCATACCAGATGAATATTTCCATTTTTGTGGCAGATGGAAGCCACGCCAAATATGCACAGGCGATTTGCGACGAGATATATCTCTCGGCCCAGGAAAGAGGCACCGGCATCGCACGTCGTACTCCCGAATACATCATTGAGAAAATGAATGCCGGCAAGGCAGTCATCGCCCTTACGGACGAAGGCGAGTTTGCAGGCTTCTCCTATATCGAGACCTGGGGCCACAAGCAGTTTGTAGCCAACTCAGGACTCATCGTCAACCACAAGTACCGCAAGATCGGCCTCGCCTCCAAGATCAAGGAGCGCATATTCCGCCTTTCACGCGAACTGTATCCCGATGCCAAGATCTTCAGCATCACCACGGGCCTCGCAGTGATGAAGATCAACACGGCCCTCGGCTTCAAGCCCGTCACCTTCTCTGAACTGACGGATGACGAAGAATTCTGGAAAGGATGCGAAGGATGCAAGAATTTCGACATCCTCACCCGCAACAATTACGAGAGATGCCTCTGCACAGGCCTTCTCTACGACCCTATGGAACACATCAAAATCGACATCAAATAGCACTGCCAGATATGGAAAAGAAGAAAAAAGTAGTAGTAGCTTTCAGCGGCGGACTTGATACATCCTACACCGTGATGTACCTCGCAAAGGAAAAGGGATTCGAAGTTCACGCAGCCTGCGCCAACACCGGCGGATTCAGCGAGCAGCAGCTCAAGACAAACGAAGAGAACGCCTACAAGCTCGGCGCCACCAAATACGTGACTCTGGATGTAACGAAAGAATACTACGACAAGAGTCTTAAATATATGGTATGGGGCAATGTGCTCCGCAACGGAACCTACCCCATCAGCGTATCTTCCGAGAGGATTTTCCAGGGAATGGCTATCGCCAAGTATGCCCGTGAGATCGGTGCTGACGCCATCGCCCACGGATCGACCGGAGCCGGCAACGACCAGGTGCGTTTCGACATGACCTTCCTGGTGATGTGCCCGGGCGTGGAGATCATTACCCTCACCCGTGACGGCAACCTCTCCCGCAAGGACGAGGTGGACTATCTGAACGCCAACGGATTCAACGCCGATTTCGCGAAGCTCAAGTATTCCTACAACGTAGGCATCTGGGGCACGTCGATCTGCGGCGGCGAGATCCTCGACTCGAAGCAGGGCCTTCCCGAATCAGCCTACCTGAAACAGGTCAGCAAGCAGGGAAGCGAAATCCTCAGCCTCGAGTTCAGGCACGGCGAGCTCTGCGGCGTCAACGGAAAGAAGTTCGACGACAGGATCGCAGCAATCCAGGCAGTGGAAGAGATCGGCTGTGCCTACGGCATCGGCCGCGACATGCACGTCGGTGACACCATCATCGGCATAAAGGGCCGTGTAGGTTTCGAAGCGGCCGCTCCTATGCTTATCATCGGAGCCCACAAGTTCCTTGAGAAGTTCACCCTCAGCAAATGGCAGCAGTACTGGAAAGACCAGGTTGCCAACTGGTACGGTATGTTCCTGCACGAGAGCCAGTATTTGGAGCCCGTAATGAGGGATATCGAAGCGATGCTGGAAAGCAGCCAGCGCAACGTCAACGGAACCGTCACCCTCGAGCTGAGGCCTTACGGCTTCTCTACCGTCGGTGTAGATTCTCCCGACGACCTGGTGAAATCGAAACTCGGAGAATACGGTGAGACCCAGAAAGGCTGGACCGCCGAGGACGCCAAGGGCTTCATCAAGGTGACATCTACTCCGCTCCGCGTATACTACGGCAACCATAAAGACGAAATGATATGATAAAGGCAGCGATTGCTGGCGGCACCGGCTACACTGCCGGAGAACTTCTCAGGATCCTCATACGGCACCCTGAGGTGGAAGTGACCGATGTGCTCAGCACCACAAGTGCCGGCAAGGCCATAACCACCTTCCATCGCGACCTCCTGGGTGAAACCGGACTTTCGTTCACTGACAGGCTCAGCGGCGATGAAGATGTGATATTCCTCTGCCTCGGCCACGGCCTGTCACGCGAGTTCCTCGACACCCACGAGCTCCCGGAAGGCTGCAGGATCATCGACCTGGGCAACGACTTCCGCACCGAGCCCGACTATAAGGACCGGCATTTCGTCTACGGCCTGACCGATGTCTTCAAGGCTGAGATAAGCGGTTGCGACTTCGTGGCCAACCCCGGCTGTTTCGCCACCTGCATCCAGATGGCGACAGTTCCCCTGGCGGCGATGCATCTTCTGAAGGACGATGTGCACGTGACAGCCATCACTGGCTCCACAGGAGCCGGAAGGAAGCTTTCCGAGACCACCCATTTCAGCTACCGCAACGACAACCTGTCGGTCTACAAACCCTTCACCCACCAGCATCTGGCAGAAATCCGCCAGACCCTCGGAACCCTCGGCGGCAGCTGCCCCCAGGTGAATTTCGTACCGATGAGGGGCGACTTCACGCGCGGCATCTTCGCCAGCGTCTACACCAAGTGCGAGATGGATGCTGAAGGGCTCAACGAGCTCTACAGGAACTACTACAGCGAATCCCCCTTCGTATTCGTCAGCGACGAACCCGTCAGCCTGAAGGAGGTGGTGGGAACCAACAAGTGCCTGCTTCACGTCGAGAGCCACAACGGCTATGCCCACATCACGTCGATAATCGACAACCTCACCAAGGGCGCAAGCGGACAGGCAGTGGAAAACCTGAACCTGATGTTCGGCCTGGACCAGACCACCGGACTCAAGTTCAAAGCCAACTATTACTAATGGAATTATTCAAGACATATAAACTGTGGCCCATAGAACCCGTCAAGGGCGAAGGATGCCACGTATGGGACAAGGAAGGCACCGAGTATCTGGACCTTTACGGCGGTCACGCCGTGATTTCCATAGGTCACTGCCACCCTGTCTACGTGAAGATGATGCAGCAGCAGCTCGAGAGGCTGGGCTTCTACTCGAACGCCGTCGAGAACTCCCTGCAGGTGGAGCTCGCCCGCAATCTCGGAGAGCAGTGCGGCTATGCCAGCCATTCCCTCTTCCTCTGCAACAGCGGAGCCGAAGCCAACGAGAACGCTTTCAAGGCAGCTTCCTTCCAGACCGGACGCAGCAAGATCCTGGCCATCGGCAAGGCATTCCACGGACGCACGAGCGGTGCTGTGGCAGCCACCGACAACCCTGCCATCCAGTCGGCCTTCAACAAGACTCCGAATGTAAGCTTCACTCCCCTGAACGACATCGATTCCCTCAGGAAGAATCTTGCGAGCGGAGAATATGCAGCCCTGATTATGGAGGGCATACAGGGAGTTGCCGGTATCTATGAGCCGACGGACGACTTCTGGAAAGCAGCACGCGAGGCTTGCGACGCCACCGGAACCCTTCTGATCGCAGACGAGATACAGAGCGGCTACGGACGCAGCGGACGCTTCTTCGCTCACCAGTATTCCGGAATCGAAGCCGACATCATCACGGTAGCCAAAGGAATGGGCAACGGCTTCCCTATCGGAGCCGTCCTGCTGTCCGAGAAGATCGAGGCTCGCTACGGTATGCTCGGCACGACCTTCGGAGGCAACCATCTGGCCTGTACTGCAGCCCTTGCAGTGCTCAAGGTGATGAAACAGGAAAAGCTCGTAGAGAACGCTGCAGCAGTCGGACAATACCTGATGGACGGCCTGAAAGGAAACAAGGCTGTCAGGGAACTGAGGGGCAAAGGCCTGATGATAGGCATCGAGCTCGGCGAAGACTGGCTCGACCTACGCGACCGTCTGCTCTTCGAAAAACACATATTTACCGGAGGCGCAGGAAAGAACGTCATAAGACTCCTTCCTCCTCTAATGATAACACGCGAGGATGCTGACCGTTTCCTCGAAGCATTCAACACTCTTACGTTATGAGACAATTCTTGGGACCTCAGGACCTGCCGGGCATAGGATATGCCCTGGAACAGGCAAGATACATAAAACAGAACCGGTTCGCCGACCAGGCGCTTGGAAAGAACAGGACAATGCTGCTGGTGTTCTTCAATTCCAGCCTCCGCACAAGGCTGAGCACTCAGAAAGCGGCAATGAACCTCGGAATGAACACCATCGTGCTCGACATCAACCAGGGTGCGTGGAAACTCGAGACCGAGCGCGGCGTGATTATGGACGGCGACAAGAGCGAGCATATCCTCGAAGCCATTCCCGTTATGGGCAACTACTGCGACATCATCGGAGTGCGCTCGTTCGCCGGCCTCAAAGACAAGGCCTATGACTACAGCGAGACCATCCTGAAGCAGTTCATGGACTACTCCGGCAAACCGGTGATCAGTATGGAAAGCGCCACCGTGCACCCGATGCAGGCCTTTGCAGACCTCATCACCATCGAGGAGCATAAGAAAAAAGCCAGACCGAAAGTCGTGCTCACCTGGGCTCCCCATCCCAGGGCTCTCCCCCAGGCCGTTCCCAATTCGTTCGCACAGTGGATGAACGCTGCCGGATACGAACTGGTCATAACCCATCCCAAGGGATATGAACTGGAGCCCGAGTTCGTCGGAGACGCCGTCGTGGAATATGACCAGGACAAAGCCCTCGCAGGTGCTGATTTCGTATACGCGAAGAACTGGTCGGCCTGCATGGAGCCTCACTACGGCGAAATCCTTTCGACTGACCGCAGCTGGACAGTGACAACCGAGAAGATGGCTCTCACCGACAACGCATTCTTCATGCACTGCCTGCCCGTGCGCAGGGGTATGATAGTAAGCGACGACGTGATCGAGTCGCCCCAGAGCCTCGTGATCCCGGAAGCGGCCAACAGGGAAATCAGCGCCCAGACAGTAATAAAGGAAGTTCTTAAATCGCTATGATGGATTCGCTTTCAGTCATAAAGATAGGAGGCAACGTCGTTGACAGTCCCGAAGCGCTGGAGGCTTTCCTCGACGACTTCGTTTCCCTGCCCAAGGAAAAGATACTGGTCCACGGCGGCGGCGTGATGGCAAGCCAGACCCTGCGCCGGCTGGGCATCGAGCCGAAAATGATGAACGGCCGCAGGATCACCGACGCCGAAACCCTCAAGGTTGCCGTATCAGTCTATGCCGGATGGCTCAACAAGACCATCGTGGCAAAGCTCCAGGCCAAAGGCTGCAATGCAGTAGGCCTGTCCGGCGCCGACGGAGGCGTGATAGAATCTGTGATCCGCCCCAAGGAACCCGTAGATTACGGCTTTGTGGGAGATGTGAGGTCCGTTGACGTCAAGTTCCTCGAAATGCTGCTCGACCAGGGCATCACACCGGTGCTGTGCGCCGTGACCCACGACAGGAAGGGCACCCTGCTCAACACCAACGCCGACACCATCGCATCAAGCGTGGCCAAGGCTATGGCAGCCGTGCGCAAGGTCAACCTCACCTTCTGCTTCGAGAAGAACGGTGTGCTTGCCGACCCTGAGGACGAGGGCAGCGTCATTCCCCAGATAGACAGGGCAGCCTTCGAAGAGATGAAAGCCACCGGCGCCATCTCGGCCGGAATGATTCCCAAACTGGAAAATGCATTCTCCGCCATCAGCGCCGGAGTCCATAAAATAATTATAAAGAACTCGGCCAACCTCGGCAAATCGATAGGAACGGTAATAGGATGAGTGATATAAGCAAATACAGCGAAGCGGCCTGCAGCCTGCTATCCGAAATGGTAGCTATTCCTTCTGAAAGCTTCCACGAGGCCAGGCGGGCGGATTTCCTGTGCTCTTTCCTGAAGGATGAAGGCCTTGACCATACAAGGTACGGCAACAACATCGTCCTGAGACAGCCTGCCGAAGATCCTTCGAAACCGATGCTGATGCTCAACGCACATATCGACACTGTGGCAGCCGCGTCAGGATACAGCTTCGACCCCATCAATCCTCCTGCAGACAAGGACCGCATCCTCGGGCTCGGCAGCAATGACGACGGAGCGAGTGTGGTATGTTTGCTGTTCACCTTCATCTACGCCATCCGCGAGCGCCTGGAGTTGCCGGTCAACCTGATGCTCGCCCTGAGCTGCGAAGAAGAGCGTTCCGGAGAAAACGGAATGAGGATGCTCAGGCGCATCGTCGAGAGAGATGCGGATTTCGCCATTGTCGGTGAGCCGACGGGAATGAAAGCCGCCATCGCGGAAAAAGGCCTGCTCGTGGTAGATGCCGTCTGCGAAGGTGTCAGCGCCCACTGCGCGCACGCCGCTCTCGGAGTCAACGCCATCTACAAGGCAGTCAATGCCATCAACGCACTCAAGGACCTAGAGTTCGGCCGCATATCGCCCTCTATGGGTCACACCAGGCTGAATGTGACGCAGATCGATGCCGGAACCGCCCATAACGTCATTCCCGACTCCTGCAGTTTTGTCATCGATATCCGCACTACCGACAGCTACACCAACGAGGAAGTGATGGAACTCCTTGCGGAGGCGGCTCCCCAGTGCATCCTGAAAGCACGCAACCTGCTCAACCACGCATCCGCCACTCCACAGGGGCATCCCCTGCTCAAGACCGCGGAAAAGCTTGGTGTCGAGACCTACGTCTCCCCCACCACCTCGGACTGGATGAGGCTGTCGATCCCTGCAGTCAAGATGGGCCCGGGCGACAGCAACCGTTCGCACAAGGCCGACGAGTTCGTCTACCGCGACGAAATCGCCGACGGACTGAAGAAATACATAGAATTCATATCTAACATACAATTGTAATGCAGACACTTTGGAACAAGGGAACATCAGCCACACAGATAGTGGAAGACTTCACTGTCGGCAACGACCGCGAGCTTGACCTCAAACTTGCCAGATACGATGTGCTGGGTTCCAAGGCTCATATAGCGATGCTGGCACAGGTCGGCCTTCTCAAGAAGGACGAAGAGCAGATCCTGCAGAAGGAGCTGGACAACATCCTCGGGCAGATCGAAGGCGGCAGCTTCGTGATGGAAGACGAAGCCGAAGACATTCATTCCCAGATAGAGATACTGCTGACCCGGAAGCTCGGCGCCATCGGCAAGAAGATCCATTCAGGCCGCAGCCGCAACGACCAGGTCCTGGTAGACCTGAAACTCTATATGCGCGACGAGCTGGACAGCCTGGCCGAGGAAGTCAAGACTCTCTTCGCTCAATACCAGGAGCTCAGCGAGCGCCACAAAGAAGTGTTGCTGCCCGGATACACCCACGCCCAGGTGGCTATGCCTTCTTCATTCGGCCTGTGGTTCGGAGCCTATGCCGAAACCCTTGCCGACGATATGGTGATGATCCGTGCCGCCCGCAGGATAGTGGACCAGAACCCTCTGGGCTCTGCTGCAGGATACGGCAGTTCCTTCCCTCTCGACAGGAAGATGACCACCCGCCTGCTGAATTTCGGCGACCTGCACTACAATTCCATAGCGGCCCAGATGAGCCGTTCGAAGGCAGAAAAGGCAGTTGCGGCAGCGCTGGCAGCCGTCAGCAGCACTCTCAACAAATTCGCTGCGGACTGCTGTATGTATATGTGCACCAACTTCAAGTTCATCTCGTTCCCCGATTCTCTGACCACCGGCAGCAGCATTATGCCCCACAAGAAGAATCCCGACGTATGGGAGATGGTGCGGGCCAAGACCAACCGGCTGCAGAGCGTGCAGAACGAGATAGCCCTGCTTACCACCAACCAGCCCCACGGATACCACAGGGACTACCAGCTGCTGAAGGACATCCTCTTTCCCGCCTTCGAGCTGATGCACTCCTGCCTCAGGATGACTTCATATATGCTCGAGCATATCAGCGTGAACGAGCACATCCTCGAGCAGGACAGCAAGTACGACCCGATGTTCACCGTTGAAGTGGTCAACAACAAGGTCGTTTCCGGAGTTCCGTTCAGGGACGCTTACAGGGAAGTCGGAATTGCCGTGCAGGAAGGCCGTTTCACCTTCGACAAGCCGGCAGCCGCATCAGAACTCGCCCACACCCACGAGGGCAGTATGGGCAATCTTTGCACCAAGGAGATAAAGGAAAAGATGGACAAGGCGGCTAAAGGGTGATATCCAAGCCTTTGCCGTCTGCCCAGATATGGTCGATTAGATGCATCTCACTGTCCGCAAGGACCTTGAGAGAGCATCCGTATTTCCTCGACCAACGGCGGCGGATGCTGTTGAACCCTTTGGTGAGATAGGCGTGCATCACGGGACTTACCGTCAGCTGCAGCTGCTTTAATCCGCGGTCGCCCACAAGCATTTCCAGCTCGTTCTCGAGCTGCTGGTCGAAGACCAGTGTCGAAGACACGTGACCCGTTCCGTGGCAGGCCGGGCACACTTCGCTGGTATCGATTTCAGTTACAGGGCGCACCCTCATCCTGGTGATCTGCATCAGCCCGAACTTGGTGAGGGGAAGCACCGTATGCTTGGCGCGGTCGCCGGCCATGAACTCCTGCATCTTCACGAACAGTTCATTGCGGTGCTCCGCTGAATTCATATCGATGAAGTCGACGATCACGATTCCTCCCATATCGCGAAGCCTCATCTGACGGGCTATTTCCTCAGCAGCGAAAAGGTTGACTTCCAGGGCGTTCTCCTCCTGGTTGACCTGGGTGTGGCGGATGCCGCTGTTGACGTCGATGACGTGCAGGGCCTCAGTGTGCTCGATGACCAGATAGGTGCCTTTCTTCATCGAAACGACCTTGCCGAAAGAACCCTTGATCTGGCGGGTAATGTCGAAATGGTCGAAAATAGGAGTCTTGGAATCGTAGTAATGGACTATCTTCTCCTGCTCGGGTGAGATCAGGGAAATGTAGTCGTGGATCTCGTTGCAGATCGACTCGTCGTTTGCGTATATGTTGTTGAACGAGTCGTTGAGAAGGTCGCGGAGGATGGTAGTGACACGGTTGTTCTCGGTGAACAGCCTGCTGACAGCCTTCGAAGCCTTCATCTTCTCCCAGGAACTCTCCCACTTCTCCACCAGGCTGCGCAACTCGGCATCCAGCACGGCAGCCCTCTTGCCCTCGGCCGCAGTGCGGATTATCACACCGTAGTTGTCGGGCAGGATGCTGTAGACAAGACGCTCGAGGCGCTTCTTCTCGGTTTTGGAAGTGATTTTCTGGGATATGCTGACCTTGTCGTTGAAAGGAAGGAGCACCATGTTCCTTCCGGCTATGGAGATCTCCGAGGTCAGGCGGGATCCCTTAGTAGAAATAGGTTCCTTGACGATCTGCACCATTATCGGCATGCCGACAGTCAGGAAATCGTCTATCTTGCCATCCTTGGGAAGGACTTCGTCGTTGCGGAACTTGCGGTAGAAAGCCTTCGTGTCCGAAACCCGCTTGTCGAGCTGCTGCACGAAACGGTCGAAGGCCTTGAAGTTCAAGCCCAGGTCAAGATAGTGGATGAAAGCGTCCTTGCTGTCCCCTATATCGACAAACGCAGCATTGAGGGACGGAAGAAGCTTCTTCACCCTTCCGATATAGACGTCTCCCACGGAGTATTTCTTGCCTTTGAGGGTCTCGCTGCTGTATTCCATCAGCCGATGGTTCTCCAGCAGGGCCATATTTATCACATCCTCTCTGACGTCTATTATCAGTTCTTTCTCCATTCAGTTAGAAAACAATAAAGGGCAATTTTCATTGCCCTATAGGTCTATTTCTTTTTGTGTCTGTTCTTGCGCAAACGTTTCTTACGTTTGTGCGTCGACATTTTATGTCTCTTTCTTTTTTTACCGCTAGGCATAATCTTGAGTTTTTAATAATTATTTGAGCTTTTTAACTTGATCAACGAAGACTTTAGCCGGCTTGAAAGCAGGAATCTTGTGAGCTGCGATGGTAATGGTCTGGTTCTTAGAAATATTACGGGCAGTCTTCTGGGCGCGCTGCTTAACGACGAAGCTACCGAAGCCACGGAGATACACATTGTTACCCTTCTCAAGCGAGTCTTTGACACTCTCCATGAAAGATTCAACCACATTCTGAACAGCGATCTTCTCGAGGCCTGTTGCTTTAGCTACTTCATTAACGATTTCAGCTTTAGTCATTGTTTTAAATATTTATATAATTATATAATAGTTGATTGTGAATATCTTCTCTCTCAAATTGGGCTGCTAAATTATGCTTAATTTTATAATATTCAAAAATTTATGTGTTTTTTTTCGATAAATTGTGCCACGGGAGAATTTTGGAAGCTTGGCACAATCATTGACAATATAGTCACTACTTAATTATACTGACAAATTGGCATTAATATGAGCGATAATTTATTTTTTGGAGACGGACAAGGCATGGAAATTTCCCCTGTAATCAGCATTGAGGCCATCCAGGACCTGAATGAGCAGGAACTTCCATCCGTACTGCCAATACTGCCACTGAGAAACATCGTGCTCTTCCCTGACACTGTCATTCCTATACCTGTCAGGAGGGAGAAATCCATACAGCTGCTGAACGAGGCTTACAAGTCGAACAAGCTTATCGGAACCGTCACGCAGAGGGATGCGAAAATAGAAGATCCCGTGCAGGGAGACCTGTACGACATAGGTACCCTCGGCCGCGTCGTCAAGATCATCGAGATGCCGAACGGCCCGGTGACTGCAATAATCCAGGGAGTCCGCCGTTTCAATCTGGTGTCCGTGGACATAACGGAGCCGTATATGATGGCAAGGGTCAGCTATCTGACCGACATTCCCGCCGACAAGGACGACGCCGAGCTCGATGCGCTTGCAAAGGGCATCAAGAATGCGGCTATGCACATCATCAAGCTCAACCAGCACATCACGCAGGAAGCAGGCTTCGCCATCAAGGGCATTGAAGACCAGACCTTCCTCATCAACTTCGTGGCGACTACCATCGACATCGAGAACCAGCTCGAGAAGATAGACCTGCTGAGGGAGAACGACCTCAAGAAGAGGGCCGTGAAGCTGCTGGAGCTGCTCGACAAGCAGATAGAGCTCCTGAAGATCCGCGAAGACATACAGAAGAAGGTCAAGAGCGAGATTGACCAGCAGCAGCGTGAATATTACCTCAACAACCAGCTGAAGACCATTCAGGAAGAGCTCGGAATGAACTCCGACGACGAGGACATCGCCGAACTGAGGGAAGCCGCGAAAGGCAAGAAATGGCCGGAGCAGGTTGCCGAAGCCTTCGAGAAAGAGATCAAGAAACTCGAGAAGCTGAACCCTTCATCTCCCGACTACAATGTCGAATACGGCTATATCACCACTATGCTGGAGCTGCCCTGGGACGAGACCACCGAGGACAACCTCGACCTGGCCAATGCCCAGAAAGTGCTCGACGACGACCATTTCGGACTTGAGAGCGTCAAGGACCGCATCATCGAGTATCTGGCCGTACTGAAGCTGAAGGGCAATATGAAATCCCCGATACTCTGCCTCTGGGGCCCTCCGGGCGTCGGCAAGACCTCGCTGGGCAAATCGATAGCTTCGGCTCTCGGCCGCAAGTACGGCAGGATATCCCTGGGAGGTCTGCACGACGAGTCTGAGATCCGCGGCCACAGGCGCACCTACATCGGCGCGATGCCCGGCCGTATCATCCAGACCATCAAGCGCTGCGGCGCCTCGAACCCCGTGATAGTCCTCGACGAGATCGACAAGGTGACCGAAGATTTCCACGGAGATCCGGCTTCTGCCCTCCTGGAGGCTCTCGATCCCGAGCAGAACACTGCGTTCCACGACAACTACCTCGACATCGACTACGACCTGTCAAAGGTCCTGTTCATAACCACGGCCAACAACATATCGACCATCCATCCGGCCCTCAAGGACCGTATGGAGATGATCAACGTGTCAGGATACCTGGCCGAGGAGAAGATCGAGATCGCACGCAGGCACCTGCTGCCGAAACAGCTCCGCGACCACGGCCTCACCAGCAAGGACCTGAGGCTGACCAAGCAGGACATCGCCCTGATCATCAGCGACTACACCAGCGAGAGCGGCGTCCGCGGACTCGACAAGCAGATAGCCAAGATCGCCCGCGTCACCGCGAAGAAGATTGCGCTGGGCGAAGAGCACAACGTCACCCTTACCAAGGAAGACGTCAGCAAATACCTCGGACTCCCTACCAACCACCACGATTCGCTCAAGGGCAACCAGATGCCGGGCATAGTCACCGGTCTTGCCTGGACGCAGGTCGGAGGCGAGATCCTCTTCATAGAGTGCAGCATCAACGACCGCGGCAAGGGAATGCTTACGACCACCGGCAACCTCGGAGAAGTGATGAAGGAGTCCGCAACCATAGCCTTCCAGTATCTCAAGGCTCACGCCAGCCTTCTCGGGGTAGACCCCAAGGAGTTCTATGAGAAGGATTTCCACATCCACGTTCCGGAAGGCGCCATTCCGAAAGACGGCCCTTCAGCCGGCATCACGATGGCCACCGCCATCGCTTCGATGCTGATGAACAAGAGCGTGCGCAAAGGCGTGGCCATGACCGGTGAGATAACCCTGCGCGGCAAGGTGCTGCCTGTAGGCGGCATCAAGGAGAAGATCCTTGCAGCCAAGAGGGCCGGCGTCAAGACCATCGTGCTTTCGAAAGAGAACGAAAGAGACATCAAGGACATAAACGAGATTTATATCAAGGGACTGGACTTCTTCTATGTTGAACGAATCGAAGAAGTTCTTAAATTTGTTTTCGACAAATAGTCTCCAGATGGAAGTCCGTATCGAGCAGAGCTGGAAAGAAGTACTCCAGGACGAATTCGACAAGTCTTATTTCAAAGACCTGGCGGACACCCTGCACGCAGAGAAAGCTGCCGGAAGGAAGATATATCCTCCCGGCAGTAAGATTTTCAATGCCTTCAACCTCACGCCTTTCGACAAGGTGAAGGTTGTCATACTCGGACAGGATCCCTACCACAATCCGGGGCAGGCCGAAGGCTTGAGCTTCTCCGTGCCCGAAGGCATCCAGCCTCCCCCCTCCCTTCTGAATATATATAAGGAGATAGAGGACGACCTCGGCGTGAAGCTCGACAAGAGGAGCGGATCCCTGACAGGCTGGGCGGAGCAGGGCGTGTTCCTGCTGAATGCCATTCTGACAGTCAGGGCCGGCCAGGCAGCTTCGCACAGCGGCATCGGCTGGCAGACATTCACAGATGCAGTGATCAAGGCTCTCAGCGACCGACGCGAAGGCATAGTCTTCCTGCTCTGGGGCAATTTCGCAAGAAGCAAGAAGGAGCTCATCGACACCAGCCGCCACTATGTGCTGGAAGCAGCTCACCCTTCACCCCTGGCCAGAGGGGCGTTCTTCGGATGCAGACATTTTTCAAAAACCAACCAAATACTAACTGACAACGGCATTGAGCCTATAGATTGGACAAGACGATGAAAACAGCCTTATTCCCTGGTTCATTCGATCCTTTTACACTGGGACACCTCGACGTGCTCCAGTCCGCACTCAAATTATTCGACAAAGTAATAGTCGCAGTAGGTTACAACTACAACAAAAAGGGTTTCTTCCCTCTCGACATCAGGGTTGAAATCATCAAGGACGCCATCAAGGGCCTTGACAAAGTGGAGGTAAGAGCCTTCGACGGCCTTACGGTAGATTTCTGCAAGAAGGTAGGTGCCAACTGTATCATCAGGGGCATCCGCACCACCACCGACTTCGAACTCGAAAGCGTAATCGCCCAGGCCAACAAGCAAATGGCCCCGGAGATTTCCAGCGTCTTCATCCCTTCAAGCCACGACTACTCTTTCATTTCTTCGACTGTCGTAAGGGACGTGCTGATAAACGGCGGCGACGCCAGATGCTTCCTTCCCAAGAACGTGGACATCACCAAATATCTGGAATATCTCGAAAAATGAAACGTCTCTGCACTCTGGCCATATTTCTCGGGATTGCACTGACCGGCGTCGCGCAATCCTTGCAGAGTGCTGCTGATTCCGCCCGCAGGGCCTTTCTCGACGAGATCGGGAAAGAACTCCCCGCATTGAGCCTGCTGCCTGTCGATTCCATCGTCAGCATCACCGACAGGGTGATTGCGATGATGGACACCAAGGAAGATTCGACAGATATGGCAGGGCTCTTCTTCGACTACTTTATGGACTGCCCGGTGATGGGCACGGAAGCTGTCGCGGTGCATATCGCCGACAACTATTTCCTGAACGGGAAACTGAAATGGCCTGACGAAAGCAGCTATCCGGAGCTGTTCGCGTTCGCGGAGTTCAACCGCTCTTCCCTCATAGGCCGCAGTGCTCCGGCGCTGGTGCTGAACGCGATCGACAGTTCCATCGTCGATATGCGAGCCGTTCGCAGTCCCCACAAGGTGCTGTACTTCTACGAGGACGGCTGCGCCACCTGTGTCCGCCAGACACCCCTGCTGGTTTCGCTGATGAACGCTTATGACGGCGAAGGTCAGATCGCCTTCTTCGCCATTTACACCCAGAGCGAACGTTCCCAGTGGGAGAGTTACGTGGCTCAGAATTTCGACAGGATCGACAACCCCAAAGTCACTGTCTACAACCTCTGGGACCCTGATTATGAGAGCAACTTCCAGATGAACTACGGAGTGCTCACCACTCCGGCCTTGTTCCTTCTCGACAGCGAGAATATGATCGTAGGGCGCAAGCTCGACAGCGACGCCCTCGGCCAGCTCATAGACATAAAGGACGACTTCCGCTCCTCCCTCATCAGACTGCTTGACACCGTAACGGACGAACTGGGAGCCAATGAAGAATCTGCGATGCAGCTGATAGCTTCCCTCTACCAGCGCTCCGACGGGGATGTCGAAACCTTCAAGACCACCCTTTACGAGATCTTCAAGTATTTCCGAAACATACCTCTCCGGGACGCCCAGCAGGCTGCTTCAAGCATCGCTGAGAATTTCATACTCGGAGTTGACGGAGGCTGGGCCGGCGAGACTCTCGAAGAAGTACGCTGGAACCTGGAGAAGATGCAGCAGAACAGCGTCGGCGCCACGGCCACCGACGAGACGCTCCTTAACAGACGGGGAGCCAGGAAGAGGATGCTTGCCGGCCGCAAGCCCTACACGGTGCTGTTCTTCAACATCGCCCACTGCAACGACTGCAGGCAATACACCGAAGACCTGAACGCTGCCGCCGACCTTCTGAAGGCCAGGAAAGCCAAAGTCGTATCGGTGTATCTCAGCGCCGACAAGGACTACTGGCAGGACAACATCAAGGCCAACAAATGCTGGAAGCACCTGACAGACGAAGGCCCCGCCAGCCAGCTCAGGGAGGATTATGACCTTGCAGTGGTCCCGAGGATATACCTGTTGGACAAAGACAAGAAAGTGATAGCAAAAGACATTACCGTAAAGACGCTTTGTGACATCCTGGAGAACAATGAACAGTAAAGCATTAGAAACTTTCATTCCTGAATCGGACAGCCGCATCAGGCAATATATAGCTGACACCCTTGGCAACGATTTCAAGGTGAAGCAGATCAAGAAACAGCCTCTCTGCCATCATTCCGTCAAATACAACGTGGATTTCAGCCAGACCGGAGCAGCCGGTTACAGCAGCGCTGCGATCATATGGAAGGAGCCCCTGAAAGGCTTGTACAGGATGGCGGGCATCAGCCTCCGCGTGACCGGCAAGGATACGCTGGCGATAACCGCCGGAGGCAGGCTGAGAGACGACCTGCTCAACGCCACGTTCCGCCTGCCGGCAGTAATCTGCCTGGGAGGCGACCCGTTGTACAGCGAGCTGGACAGCATCACCGTTCCGGACCAGGTGGACGCCTTCTGGGCCTGCGGCTTCATCCGCGAAAGCTGCATCCAGGTGATCGACTGCTTCACACAGGACCTCATAATCCCCGTGGACTGCGACTCCACCGCCGAGGGCTATTTCCAGAAGAACGAGATGCCGGACGGCGACGGGGAGCTGACCTTCCACGCAAGCTGCTTCACCCAGCCGCTCTAAAACCCGCCAATTTTACTATATTTGCCGCTTGTAATAAAACGATAGACAATGCTTACACTTAAACTTCTTCGCGAACAGCCCGACTTCGTAGTGGAAAGGCTTGCAGTCAAGCATTTTGACGCACGCGAGATTGTAGACAACATATTGGAAGCCGACCGCAGAAGGCGCGCGCTCCAGACAGAGCTCGACGCCTGCCTGGCGTCACAGAAGACTCTTGCCGCCCAGATCGGTTCGTTTATGAAATCAGGCGAAAAGGAATCCGCCGAAAAGGTAAAGGTGG
Source organism: Bacteroidales bacterium (assembly GCA_017650285.1). GTDB lineage: Bacteria > Bacteroidota > Bacteroidia > Bacteroidales > UBA932 > Equibacterium. Next base: position 6,163 of record JAGCFF010000066.1, on the reverse strand, counting down.
AGGTAGCCCAGCTCAAGGAGCGCTCCAAGGCTCTCGAGGCCGAGATGGACAGCTGCAGCAAGCAGCAGAACGATCTGCTGGTGCTTCTGCCCAACCTTCCCTGTGCCGAGGTTCCTGAAGGAAGGACTGCCGAGGACAACGTGGTAGTCAAGCAGGTCGGAGAGATTCCCGACCTCGGTCCCGACGCCCTGCCCCACTGGGAGCTTGCAAGGAAATACGACATCATCGATTTCGACCTGGGCGTGAAACTCACCGGTGCCGGATTCCCCGTATACAAAGGCAAGGGAGCCAGGCTGCAGAGAGCGCTCATTTCATACTTCCTCGACTTCAACACCGCTGCCGGATATCTCGAGATCGAACCGCCCGTGATGGTAAACGAGGCTTCAGGCTTCGGTACCGGCCAGCTTCCCGACAAGGAAGGCCAGATGTACCACGCCACCGTCGACAATTTCTATCTCGTGCCTACGGCTGAAGTTCCGGTGACCAACATCTACCGCGACGTTATCCTTCAGGAGAAGGACTTCCCCGTGAAGATGACAGCCTACACTCCCTGCTTCAGGCGTGAGGCCGGTTCTTACGGAAAGGACGTACGCGGCCTGAACAGGCTCCACCAGTTCGACAAGGTCGAAATAGTACAGCTCAGCCTTCCCGAGAAATCATACGAAGCGCTGGACGGTATGGTGGCGCACGTGGAGAAGCTTGTCCGCAGTCTCGGACTGCCGTTCCGCATCCTGAGGCTTTGCGGCGGCGATATGAGCTTCACCTCTGCCATCACCTACGACTTCGAAGTATATTCAGAGGCCCAGAAACGCTGGCTGGAGGTAAGTTCCGTTTCGAATTTCGAATCATACCAGGCCAACAGGCTCAAACTGAGATACAAGGATGCAAACGGAAAGATGACTCTCGCCCACACCCTCAACGGAAGTTCACTGGCACTGCCCCGCATCGTTGCGGCACTGTTGGAAAACAACCAGACCGAGAAGGGCATCGTCATCCCCGAAACCATCAGGCCTTACACAGGTTTTGACATCATCGACTGATGCGGGCCTCTCAAAGAATAATAATGGGTATTGACCCCGGAACCAATCTGTTGGGCTTCGGGGTCATTCTCGTTGATGCGAACAGCGTCCACCTGGTGGATATGGGAGTGGTCGACCTGCGCAAGGTCAAGGACCATTTCACCAAGCTGGAGCACATCCTCCGCGAGACCGGACAACTGATGGACAAATACGCTCCGGACGACATCGCCATCGAGGCTCCGTTCTACGGCAAGAACCCCCAGGTGATGCTCAAGCTCGGAAGAGCCCAGGGCGCGGCCATCTCCGCTGCATTGGCGCGGCAGATTCCGGTGTACGAATATGCCCCGAGGAAAATCAAGATGGCCATAACCGGAAAAGGCGCAGCATCCAAGGAACAGGTCAAGGCTATGGTAGAACACACGATGGACGTCAAGCTCGACATCAAGCATCTCGACGCATCGGACGCGGTGGCCATAGCGATGTGCCACTTCTATCAGCTCACCAATCCGCTCAAGGATGAAGGTGCCGCCACCAACTGGAAGCAGTTTGTCGAGATGCATTCAGACAGGGTCAAAAAATCTTGACCCCTGATTTAACTTTTGGCCTTTCTGATAGTCTAAATAGGCAAAAGAAAATTACAGCAATAAATAATTATGTCCAAGAAATTCAGATTTCTAATTGCAACACTCTGTGTATTATTCTTTTCCACAGGTCTTGCAAATGCCCAAAGGCACAACGTCAAAGCCGTGTTGGTAGATGAAGAAAACGGCAATCCAGTAGAATTCGCAACAGTAAGTCTCTATGACGAAGAAAAAGAAGAGACTGTCACCTATGCTCTTACCGACAGCAAGGGTATCGTCGAGATCAAGAAAGTCAAAGCCGGAAAGTATACTTTCAAAGGCGAGCTTCTCGGTTATGATCCCTACACCACCGAGATCGAGATAACAAACCAAGACATCGATCTGGGTACTCTCAAGATGAAGGTTGCAGTCAACTTCCTCGAAAGCGCGACCATCACTGACGTAGGAAACCCTATTATAATAAAGAAAGACACCATCGAGTACAACGCGGCTGCCTTCAAGACCACCGACAGCGATATGCTGTACGAGTTGCTCAAGAAGCTTCCTGGCGTGGAGGTCAGCAGCGACGGTACCATCACTGCCAACGGCAAGACGATCGACAAGATCACCGTCGACGGCAAGACATTCTTCATGGATGACCCTCAGCTGGCAGTCAAGAACATTCCCGCAAAGATCATCGAGAAGGTGAAAGTGCTTGAGAAAGCATCTGAGGAATCAGAATTCACCGGCATCAACGACGGCCGCGAGGAATATGTCATCGACGTCGGAGTCAAGCAGGGTATGATGAACGGTTGGATCGGCAACCTCTCGGCCGGTATCGGAAGCGACCTTCGCCTCGGCGATGAAATTCCTGACGGCCAGACATTCAGCGACGCGAACGACCTACGTTTCAACGGCAATGCAATGATCGCACGCTTCGGTTCCAGCGACCAGATAGCCCTGATCGGTAACGGAAACAACGCCAACAACATGGGCTTCGGCGGTGGCGGCGGAATGGGCGGCGGAATGGGCGGCGGAATGGGCCGTGGCGGCGGACGAGGCGGAATGGGCGGCGGCATCAGGACCACTTATATGGCCGGTGTCAATGCCAGCCACACCTGGGGCGATGACAACGAGCTCGCCGGCAACTACCGCTTCAGCGGCAACAACAACCTGGTCGAAACCCAGTCGCACAGAATCACTTTCCTGAAGAATGGCACTTCGATCATCAGCGACGAGGCCGAGACCAACAGGAACAACCAGAACTCACACGGCGGAAGCGTCCGTCTCGAATGGGACATCTCAGAGAACACTTCAATCGTGTTCGAGCCGCAGATCAACTACAGCTACGGAGACTTTCTCCAGGAGTCAGACTTCATAACTGACAACGGCAACACAGACGGCAGTGTAAGCACAGCCAAGGTCAACGACGGTTTCACCAAGAACTTCGGAGACAACAACTCCCTTTCAACCAGCGGCAGCTTCCTGTTCCGCCAGAGGCTCGGCAAGGCCGGACGTTCTCTCACCCTGAATGTCAACTACAGCCTGTCAAAGAACAACACCGACGGTTTCAACCAGTCAATCACCAATATCTACAAGAACAACGTTCTCGACAGCATCTCTGCAGTTGACCAGTTCTACAACCAGCTTAGCAACTCGCAGAGCATAGGCAGCAGGCTCACCTTCACCGAGTATCTCGGAGGAGACTTCTTCCTGCAGGCCAACTACAACATCAATTACCGTAACAGCGTATCTACAAAGGACACCTGGAACAAGGACGCCGCAGGCAACTACACCGTCAAGGACATCATGTATTCCAACGAGGTTGTCAACAACAGTCTGGAACAGACCATCGGCGCAAACCTTATGAGACAGACGGACAAGCTGACTCTCTCAGTAGGTGCATCAGTCATCCCGAGCAAGAGTGAAAGCAAGACTACCTATAACGGCAAGACCACCACGATTCCCCAGAACGTGCTCAACTGGTCGCCTAACGCCCGTATCCAGTACGAAATCAGCGACTACAGCGACCTTAGGATCAACTATTCAGGCCGTACCTCACAGCCCAGCGTCAACCAGTTGAACCCTGTTGAAGACAACACTAACCCTCTGAGCATCAATCGCGGTAACCCCGGCCTGACTCCCTCGTTCACCCACAATGGAAGCGCCGAGCTCTTCAAGAGCAATCCCGCCAAGTTCTCTTCATTCAATGCACGTATCGGCGGTAACTACACCAAGGACGGTATCGTGAACGGAAGCTGGACAGTGCCCCAGACCGGTGTGACCTACTCAGTTCCTATGAACGCAGGTCGCGGAAGCTACTCAGTCAACGGTAACTTCACTTTCAACTCTCCGATCATGAGAAGCGACTTCTCGGTATCCACCTTCACCAATGCATCGTTCTCAAGCTCCGTGTCATATGTAGGTATTCCCGACAAGCTGGATCCTAACTCAGCAGACTCATACCTCAACAAGGCCAACTACGACGAGAACATCTACAACACTCTCAACATCAGCGAGACTCTCCGCTTCACCTACCGCAACGACTACATCGAGGCGATCATCGGCGGAAGCACCAATTACCGCAAGTCATTCTACTCGATCACTACTGCCAATGTGAAACCGACCCTGGACAACGCGGTGACAGCAAGTTTCAATGCAACGATGTTCAACGGAATGACCAACTTCGTGACCGATGCTAGCTACAACTTCTACTACGGTTATGCAGAAGGATACAACGAGCCGAAACTCATCTGGAACGCATCAATTCTCCAGACCATCCTCGGCGGAAGGGCAACCGTTTCCCTCTCAGTCAACGATATCCTCAACCAGCAGAAGAGCATCAGCAAGCAGATTACTGACAACTACGACCTCACAAGCAGGACCAACACTCTCGGACGTTACTTCCTCGTAAGCTTCACCTACCGCTTCGGCACCTTCGGTGGCCAGAGAGGTGGCGGATTCGGCGGCGGAAGAGGCGGCTGGGGCGGCGGTGGCCGTGGTGGCCGTGGCGGCGGATTCGGCGGCGGCAACTTCGGTGGCGGCGGATTCCGCGGTGGATTCTAACAGATACATCCAATACCAAAATAAAAAGACCGGTTCTTCAGAGCCGGTCTTTTTTTATATCAGTACCAGAAGAATTCTAATAGATCTTCCCTACGATCCAGAGCATCAGCCTGGTCGGAAGCAGGCGCACCAGAAGGCCTATGGCCTTATAGTCTATGCGAGGAGTTGAAGTGGGAGCCATCCTGCGGCGCTGGAGCTGTCTGAGAACCGCTTTTGCTATCTTGTCAGGATTCATACCGTTCTGCTCGTCGTGCTCCATACGGCCGACAGATTCCTTCGTCTTCTTGTAATAGACCGAAGTCTCGTCGTCGGAAGCCTTGACGAACTTGCGGGCGGCAGTGAAGCCGGTCCTGGTGTCTCCGGGAAGGATGCTGCTGCACTGGATGCCGAAGGGCTTCAGTTCAAGACGCAGGGCCTTGGTATAGATGAGCACCGATGACTTGACGGCGCTGTAGAATGCCTGGAAAGGGATGGGAACCACCGCTGCTACGGAAGATATCGTTACGATGCGGCCATAGCCTTGCCTGCGCATAGGCTCGAGAACGGCCCTGATGGTGCGGTGAGCACCCCAGAAGCAGGTCTCGAACTGATACTTCCCCTCCTCCACCGTCGTCTGCTCGATGGCTCCTGCTATGCCGTTGCCGGCGTTGCATACCACAGCGTCGATATGCCCTTCCTCTGCAATGATCCTGTCGACGGCCGCCTTGACGCTTTCTTCGTCATTGACGTCCATCACCAACGGAGTCACGTTGTCCAGAGTGCCGTCTTCGAGGGTTCCCCTGCGGGATCCTGCCCATACGTGCATTCCTGCCCCGCTGAGCAGCCTGACAATAGACGCTCCTATGCCGGAGCTGCCTCCGGTCACCAATACGACACTGACCTTGGGCGCAGCCATATCAGATCACTTCGTACTTCTTGAAAACTTTCTCGATCTTCTCCAGCGCATAGTCCACGTGCTCTTTGGTATGCGTGGCCATCAGGGAGAAGCGGATGAGGGTATCCTGCGGAGGAACCGCGGGAGAGACCACAGGATTCACGAAGAGGCCTACCGGCTCCTCAGCCAGAAGATCCTGGGTGATCTTGAAGGTCTTTTCGTTGTCGCGGATGAACAGCGGGATGATGGGAGTAGAAGTATTGCCTATCTCGCATCCCATCTGGCGAAAACCGTCGATGGCATAATGTGTAAGGTCCCAGAGATGCTGTATGCGCTCAGGTTCCGACAGCATAATGTCAAGGGCCGCATTAGCCGCTCCTATGGCAGCGGGTGTGGCACTCGCGCTGAAGATATATGAACGTGCGTTATGACGAATGAAGTTGGCAACATCGTGGTTGCAGGCGATGAAACCGCCGAGCGACGCAAAGGACTTGCTGAAGGTTGCCATAATCAGCTCGATGTCGTCGGTTACTCCGTCTGCGTAGCACAGGCCCTGGCCGTTGGGGCCGAAGACGCCTATGCCGTGGGCCTCGTCGACCATAATGGATGCCTTGTATTTCTTGGCAAGCGCAACCATCTGCTTG
>JAGCFF010000065.1 GCA_017650285.1 Bacteroidales bacterium | reverse complement strand
GGTCTGGAAGTTTGTCTGCGCGTTGGCCATCAAGCTCATCGCAAAAATCGCAAATAGCGTAATGAAGATTTTTTTCATAATTATGATTATTAGGTCGAATATTATTTCTCTGACAGTTGAAGCAGGCTCGTCACCTCGACGTCTGAGGGTATTGGGCTGCTGCGGGGAATGTCGACTATGTCGATGATGAAATTGGCATAGACTGCCTTGGGCTTGAACTGCTTCACGAGGCGGACAGCTGCGGAGGCGGTGCCGCCTGTGGCGAGGATGTCGTCGTGGACGAGCACTACGTCATCGGGGCCGAGGGCGTCGGTGTGCATCTCGATGGTGTCGATGCCGTATTCCTTGGAATAGAGCTCGCGGACGGTCTCGGCGGGCAGCTTGCCGGACTTGCGCACGGGAACGAAGCCGACGCCGAGCTTTGCGGCCACGGCGGCTGCGACCACGAAGCCGCGGGACTCGATTCCGGCGACTTTCGTGATGCCCTTGCCGCGGTACAGGTCGCAGGTGGCATCGACTATCTCATTGAAACATTGAGCGTTCTTGAACAGTGTCGTGACGTCGAAAAACGTTATCCCCTTGACGGGATAATCAGGCACCGTACGGAGATTCTTAACCAGATTTTCCTTATTCATACTATAAAGATAGTCCTTAACAAGGAGTCACACCCCGAACGCCGCGTATGTTTTATTCACAACTTTTGAACAACATTTGGCAGATACGCATAAAACAAATACCCCGGAAGCGGAGGCTTTCGGGGTATCTGGATATGTAGAGCTTGTCGCGACTATGCGAGGAAGCCGAGGAGCATACCGGCTGCAACTGCAGAACCGATCACACCGGCCACGTTCGGACCCATAGCGTGCATCAGCAGATAGTTCTTGTCGTCATACTCCCTGCCGACGTTGTTCGAAACGCGCGCCGCATCAGGCACGGCCGAAACTCCGGCGTTACCGATGAGAGGATTGATCTTGTTACCCTCCTTGAGGAAGAGATTGAAGAACTTGACGAACATCACGCCGGTGAAAGTAGCGATCACGAACGAACCTGCACCAAGACCGAAGATCAGGACAGATTTCAGCTGGAGGAACTGGTCGGCCTGGGTAGAAGCACCCACGGTAACACCGATGAGGATAGTGACGATATCGACCAGCGGACCGCTTGCGGTATTGGCAAGACGACGGGTCACACCACTTTCCTTGAGGAGGTTACCGAAGAACAGCATACCGAGCAGCGGAAGGCCTGAAGGCACGATGAAAGCCGTAAGAAGGAAACCGATGATCGGGAAAATTTTCTTCTCGGTCGGAGAGACGGCTCTCGGCGGACGCATACGGATAAGACGCTCTTTCTTGGTAGTGAGAAGGCGCATGATGGGCGGCTGGATCACCGGCACCAGGGCCATATAAGAATATGCAGAAACGGCGATTGCACCCATCAGGTCAGGAGCAAGACGTCCTGAGATGAAGATGGCGGTCGGACCGTCAGCGCCACCGATGATACCGATGGCACCTGCCTCGCTGGGGCTGAAGCCGAGCAGCAGCGCAAGCGCATACGCACCGAAGATACCGAACTGTGCGGCAGCACCGATCAGGAGCAGCTTGGGATTGGATATCAGCGCGCTGAAGTCTGTCATCGCGCCGATACCAAGGAAGATCAGCGGAGGATAGAATCCCCTCTGTACTCCTTGATACAGGATATTGAATACCGAGCCTTCCTCGTAGACTCCTACGTTCAAACCGGCGAACAATGGAATGTTACCGATAAGAATACCAAATCCGATAGGGATAAGCAGCATCGGTTCCCAGTCAAACCTGATAGCCAGGAAAATGAAAAGGATACCAATAGCTATCATTATCAGATATTGGAGATTGCAGTTGGCAAAACCTGTGTATTGCCAGAACTGGATCAGATTATTGATAATATTTTCCATTGACTTTTAACTATCCAATAACGAAAAGTGGAGCACCTTCAAGGACTGAATCGCCCTTCTGTGCAATAATTTTGACAATTTTACCGCTGGCGGTAGCCTCGATGCTGTTTTCCATCTTCATAGCCTCGAGAATCATCACGGTGTCGCCCTTGTTGACGCTGTCACCTACATTCTTGTTGATATTGAGGACTACGCCAGGCAGAGGTGAATTGACCATAGTCTCGCCGGCAGCTGCTGCAGGAGCAGAAACCTTCTGGGCGGGAGCCACGGGAGCTGCAGGAGCAGCCTTGGCCTTGTTGACAACCTTGACGATCTTTCGGGGTTTGACCTCAGACCTCTCGAACTCTACTGAATAAGGAGTACCATTGACTTCGACCTTTGCTGAAGTCTCTTCTACCTCGTCGATAACGACATTGTAATCGTTGCCGTTGATTTTGATTTTATATTCTTTCATAACGTTTATTTTCTTTTGATTTGAGGAAGTTGACGGAGAGAGTAAATCTTGCTGCTCCAGGGTGAATATGTCCTGTCGGTATGGCTGAGAGTCACCACGAAGCTTTCTTCATCGTGAGCGTCGTTCTCTTCCTTGAACAGGTGCATTGCCATTGCAATAGCAGCATAGGTCTCGCCGCCGGTAGCCTCTTCAGCTGCTGCCACGGCTGCCTTGACAGCCTCGGGAGCGTTGGATGCTGCGGTTTTCTTCCTGCTGCGTCTGATGGAAGCATTACCGATCTGCTTGAAGATCAGATAGAGAAGCACAAGGGCTGTGAACACTACAGACATTGCGGTGAGGGCCATGATCCATCCGTAAGGGTCGATGCGGGCCATCTTCTGGCTCTTGGTCTCCTCGGTATGGGTAATGTTGGCCGCCCTCGCGGTAGTGTGCTGTGCAATGTGCCACTCGCCTTTGCCGTCAGCGGTTCTTGCGTAGGACTGGTTCTCCTGGAGATCAGGAACCTTCACGCGGTCGATGATGGTCTTGCCGTCACCTCCGACGAAAAGGAGCTCTTCGCCAGGTGCGAAGTTGAAGTTGGTATACAAGGTTCCGTTGGTGGGATTGCCGTCGGCCCAGATTATCACGAACTGGCGCGGTTTGATCTTGGTGATCAGGTCGCCCTTGGGGAACATGTATTTCTTGAGGTTGTTGGGGTCGTTGGTCAGGTAGCAACCGGAGATGTCAACAGTTCCGTATGAAGAGTTGAACAGCTCGATCCACTGGCCGTGGACTCCGTACTCGTTTTGCAGGTCGTTTGTGTTTATCGTCATAAACTCATTGATGCGCATCGCAGTCTGTTGCTGTGCGGCGGCACCGAACGAGACAAGAAGCAAACCCAGAACGACAAGTTTCTTTATTTGTTTCATATCGAATTGCTTCTTGGTTGTTACAAAGGAAGGTTGTCGTGCTTCTTGGCAGGGTTGGTGAGCTTCTTGGTAGAAAGCATCTCGAACGCGCGGATAACACGGAAACGGGTGTTGCGGGGCTCGATCACATCGTCGATGTAGCCATAAGAAGCGGCCTTGTAAGGATTGCAGAAGAGGTCGTCGTACTCTTTCTTCTTGGCTTCCTTGAGCTCGGCAGCTTCCTCAGGGCTTGCACAGGCCTTGAGTTCCTTGGCGTAGAGAACTGCAACCGCACCGTCAGAACCCATCACGGCGATGTTGGCAGTAGGCCAAGCGTAGTTGATGTCGCCGCGGAGCTGCTTGCAGCTCATCACGATGTGGCTTCCGCCGTAAGACTTGCGGAGAGTTACGGTTACTTTCGGAATAGTGGCCTCGCCGTAAGCGTAGAGCAGCTTGGCACCGTGAAGGATGACGCCGTTGTACTCCTGCTGGGTGCCGGGAAGGAAGCCGGGCACGTCAACGAGGGTGAGGATAGGAATGTTGAAGGCATCGCAGAAACGTACGAAGCGGGCGCCCTTGCGGCTTGAGTTGCAGTCGAGCACACCGGCGAGAACCTTGGGCTGGTTGGCAACCACACCTACGGTAGAGCCGCCCATGCGGGCGAAACCGACGATGAGGTTCTTGGCATATTCAGCGTGGATCTCGAAGAACTTGCCGTCGTCCACGATGCTGCCGATAACTTCGTACATATCGTACGGAGCGTTCGGGCTGTCGGGGATGATATCGTTGAGAGAATCCTCTGTGCGGTCGATGGGATCCTCGGTGGGAACATACGGAGGTTCCTCCATATTGTTCTGGGGAATATAGCTGAGGAGTTCGCGGATCGTGCTGATCACTTCCTCTTCGTTGTCACAGGCAAAATGAGCCACACCACTCTTGCTGGCGTGAACGCTTGCACCGCCGAGCTGCTCCTGGGTAACCTTTTCGCCAAGCACCTGCTCTACTACTGCAGGACCGGTGAGGAACATATAGCTGGTGTTCTTGCACATGATGGTGAAGTCGGTCAGAGCCGGAGAGTAAACGGCACCGCCTGCGCAGGGGCCGAGGATGGCGCTGATCTGGGGAACTACGCCTGATGCAAGGATGTTGCGTTCGAAGATCTCAGAGTAACCTGCGAGGGCGTTGACGCCTTCCTGGATGCGGGCTCCGCCTGAGTCGTTGAGACCGATTACCGGTGCACCCACTTTCATTGCCTGGTCCATGACCTTGCAGATCTTGAGGGCGAGGGTCTCGGAAAGGGATCCTGCGTTGACTGTGAAATCCTGGGCGAAGACATAGACCAGACGGCCGTTGACTGTACCGTAACCAGTTACGACACCGTCTCCGAGGAATTGTTTCTTTTCCATTCCGAAGTTCGTGCAACGATGCTGCATGAACATATCGAATTCTTCGAAGCTGCCTTCATCGAGGAGCATTGCGATCCTTTCACGAGCGGTATATTTACCTTTTTCGTGCTGTGCATCGATACGGGCCTGTCCGCCACCGAGGCGAGCTTTCTCTCTGAGAGAAATGAGGCCTTTTACTTTTTCGAGTTGTTGACTCATATCTGTTAGTTTGTTATTTGATGATTGATTATTTCTCGTTGGGGTCCTCGCAGACTTCTGTCAGGACGCTCTGGGTAGACTTCGGGTGGAGGAAGGCGATGTTGAGACCTTCTGCACCGGGACGGGGAGCCTTGTCGATGAGGACTACGCCCTTGCTCTCGGCGTCAGCGAGGCAGGCTGCCACGTCTTTGGTCTTGAATGCGATGTGATGGATACCTCCGCGGCCACCGTTCTTCTCGATGAATTTTGCGATAGTGCTTTCAGGGCTGGTGGGTTCCAGCAGTTCGAGCTTTACTTCACCGATCTTGAAAAATGCGGTTTTAACTTTCTGGTCTGCGACTTCTTCGATTGAGTAGCATTTCAGACCAAGTACATTTTCATAGTAGGGAATAGCTGCTTCCAGAGACGGAGTGGCGATTCCAAGGTGTTCTATTTGAGAGATTTCCATAGCGTTGTTTTATTTAATTTGACAATTTTGCTCTAATCCTGCAAAAATAATCATAAATCGCAACTTATGAAATAAAATAGAATCCATTTGAAAACAAAAAAAGACATCCGACGGAAAGTCCCGTCAGATGTCGATTTTTATGGTCAGGAATACGGATTCGCGACTAGGCGATTTCCATATTGTGATATACGTTCTGAACGTCTTCGTCTTCCTCGATCATGTCGATGAGTTTCTCCACGGAAGCCTGGTCCTCGGGAGAAAGCTTCTTGAGGTCGACGTTGGGGATACGCTCGAAAGTGGCTGACATAATCTCGTAGTTGTTGGACTCGAGATACTGCTGGATCTTGTTCATGGCGGTGAACTCGCCGTAGATCATAATCACCTTCGGATCGTCGTCCTCGTCAGGGTCTCCCCCCTCGCGGAAAACTTCCTCTGCGCCGTAGTCGATCAGTTCGAGCTCGAGCTCGTCAAGGTCGATGTCGTCGCGGTCCTTGATCTTGAAGACACACTTGCGGTCGAACATAAACTCGACGCTGCCTGAGGTGCCGAGAGATCCGCCGAACTTGTTGAAGTAGCTGCGGACGTTGGCAACGGTGCGGTTGGTGTTGTCGGTTGCAGTCTCGACCAGGATGGCGATGCCGTGAGGGCCGAAGCCTTCGTACAGCATTTCCTTGTAATCGCCCTGGTCCTTGTCGGTAGCCTTCTTGATGGCGCGCTCGATGTTCTCCTTCGGCATATTCTCGGAACGGGCCGTCTGGATCAGCGCACGCAGGCGCGGGTTGCCGGTCACGTCAGGACCGCCCTGCTTTACGGCGATGGTGATCTCCTTGCCGATCTTGGTGAACGTCTTGGCCATATGGCCCCAACGTTTGAATTTTCTTTCCTTGCGGAATTCAAAAGCTCTTCCCATAGCTGCTACTGTTTGATGCGGGCAATGTATTTGTCGATATCGTAAGCCTCGAGGCTCTGGGGATACTTGTCTTTGATATCCTGGTAGTACTCGAGTGCCTTGTCGTTGTTGCCGAGTTCCTCGCATACGAGGCCGGCCTTGAGCATATAGGCTGCCGCATACATGTTCTCGGCCTTCTTGATGGCCTTCTCATATGATGCGAGAGCTGCATTGAGGTCGCCTGTTCCCACGTAAGCGTCACCGAGGCAGCTGAGTGCCCTGGCTGCGAGGATATCGTCTTTGCCTTTGTATTTCTTGAGATATTTGATGGCTTCGTCGTAGTTCTTGAGCTGGAGTTCGCTCACGCCGGCATACATATAGACTGCCTGGCCGGCCTTTGCGCCGTACTGCGAGATGAGGTCGCGGAATCCGAGTGAAGATCCGTCACCTTCGAGGGCTGTCTGGTATTCTCCCTGTGCGAAATAGTTCTCTGCTGCGAAGCTGTCATCGATTGCGGCGGCCTTGGCGGGTTTGATCACCCAGTTGTAGAGTGCGAGGCAAACAACCACTGCCAGAAGTAAGCATGTTACGATCCAGCCCAACAGTTTGCCGTTCTTTTTCAAAAATTCTTCAGTTCCGCTGACTGCCTGTCCTACTGTCTGTTGATTTTCTGTAGGTTTCTGATTCTTGTTAGCCATTATTGTTTCAATAATTGATTAATCCGTTATTTTGGGAATCGCAAAATTACATAAAAAATACAAATCGCAAAGTTTTCTTTCGTCGAGTTTATTCATTAACTTGCAACGAATATGTATTTTATCAAACCAGTAACTATGAGACATTTTTCCGCATTGTTTCTCGCTCTGCTGCTCTGCTCGGCCCTGATCTCCTGCAAACAGCAGTCACAGGTAAAACCGGCGTACCCTTTCAATGATCCTTCCCTGTCGAAGGAAGCCCGTGTCAACGACCTCCTCAGCAGGCTCACCACGGAGGAAAAGGTTACGATGATGATGAACAACTCAGCCGCCATCGAGCGTCTCGGCATCCCCGCCTACAACTGGTGGAACGAGGCCCTGCACGGCGTGGCCCGTGCCGGTGAGGCGACCGTCTTCCCGCAGGTGATCGGAATCGCCGCCACCTTCGACGAAGACCTCAACCTGGCGACATATACCATAGCTTCGGACGAGGCCCGCGCAAAATACAACGACGCCATTGCCAACGGCACATACAGGCAGTATTACGGCCTCACCTTCTGGACTCCCAACATCAACATATTCCGCGATCCCCGCTGGGGCCGCGGCATGGAGACCTACGGCGAAGACCCCTACCTGACTTCAAGGATGGGCCTGGCAGCAGTGAAGGGACTCCAGGGCAATGACAAGAACTTCTTCAAGGCCCACGCCTGCGCAAAGCACTACGCAGTCCACAGCGGTCCCGAGCCCCTTCGTCACTCTTTCGACGTATCGGTGTCTCCCACCGACCTCTGGGAAACCTATCTTCCCGCATTCAAGGCCCTCGTGACCGAAGGCAACGTGCAGGAAGTCATGTGCGCCTACAACAGATACGAAGGCAACCCCTGCTGCGGCAGCAGCAATCTCCTGATCGACATCCTGCGCAACCGCTGGAAATTCGAGGGCGTGGTGGTTTCGGACTGCGGCGCCATCGATGACTTCTACCGCGAAGGCCGTCACGGCACCCATCCCGACGCGCTCACCGCTTCGAAGGATGCCATCCTCAACGGCACCGACCTCGAGTGCGGCAGTTCGTTCAGGTCGATGATCGAAGGCGTGCAGAAGGGCGTCATCACCGATGCCGACCTCGATCCGCACGTAGGCCGCCTGATCGCCGACCGCATCGAGCTGGGTATGATGGATCCCGAGGACCTCACTCCCTGGAAAGACTACAACATCGGCGATATCTGCACTCCCGAACACATAGCCCACTCTCTCAGGGTGGCAAGGGAGAGTATGGTGCTCCTCAAGAACGAAGGCAACACCCTCCCTCTCAGCAAGGACATCAAGAAGATCGCAGTGGTAGGCGTCAACGCCGTCGACTCTGCCATGCTTCTTGGCAACTACAACGGAACCCCGAGGAGCGTGGTCACCATCCTTGACGGCATCGAGGCCAAGTTCCCCAAGGCCGAGGTGAAATACGTCGAGGGCTGCAAGCTCGTGGACGGCTTCATGGAGCGCGTGCGCAACTCTGCCGACACCCGCCAGAGAAGGCCCGAGTTCTACGAGGGAATCGTAGACGGAGCCCAGAGGCCCCAGCAGCCCGCAACGCCTCCGGGACCCTGGAAGGCTCCCGAGAACTACGACGACGTAGTGGCCCGCGTGCAGGACGCTGAAGTCATCATCTATGTAGGCGGCCTGAACCCGAATCTCGAAGGCGAGGAGATGCGCGGCGTCTCTTACGAAGGCTTCGCAGGCGGTGACCGCACCACCATCGAACTTCCCGCAGTCCAGAGCAAGCTTCTGGCAGCCCTCAAGTCTACCGGCAAGCCCGTCGTGTTCGTACTCTGCGCCGGCAGCACCATCGGCCTTCAGAAGGATGAGCCCAGCTACGACGCACTGCTCGTGGCCTGGTATCCGGGCGAGCAGGGCGGAACGGCCGTCGCCGACGTACTGGCCGGCGACTACAACCCTGCAGGACGCCTTCCCCTCACCTTCTACAAATCTACCGACCAGCTCGGCGATTTCAGCGACTACGACATGACCGGCAAGACATACCGCTATTTCAAAGGCGAGCCCCTCTACCCCTTCGGCTACGGCATCGGCTACACCTCTTTCTCTTACGGAAAGGGCAAGCTCTCCAAGACCAGCATCCGCAAAGGCGCTTCAGTGAAGGTTTCGTTCGATGTCACCAACAAGGGAGGCAGGGACGGCGAGGAAGTAGCCCAGGTCTATGTGAGACGCCTCGGCGACCCCTCAGCTCCGCTCAAGTCTCTCCGCGGCTTCAAGCGCAGCCCCATCAAGGCCGGTGCATCGCAGAAATTCGAGTTCACCCTCGGTCCCGACGCATTCTCGTTCTATGACTCAAGCGTCGACGACCTGGCTGTCAAGGCCGGCGAATATGAGATCCTCTTCGGAGGCTCGTCAGACGACAAGGCACTTCAGAAACTCACCCTCACTGTGAAATAGAAAGGATTATGAGAGTTGTCATCGACTGCGACGATGCCGCCATCGACCTGAAGAAGACCGTCGTCGCCCATCTTGAAAAGAGCGGAGTGGAGGCCGTCGACCTCGACTACCTCGGTTCTCACCCCGGCGCTTTCTATCCTGAAATAGGCTACAACCTGGCTCTAAAGATCCAGGACGGATCGTTCGAAAGGGGCATACTCATCTGCGGCACCGGCCTCGGTATGGCTATGATCGCCAACAAGGTGAAGGGCGTCTATGCCGGCGTATGCCACGACGTCTTCTCCGCCGAGAGGCTCCGCAAGAGCAACAATGCGCAGGTGCTCACGATGGGCGCCCGCGTCATAGGACCGGAACTGGCCAAGACCATCGTGACGGCCTGGCTTGCATCTGAATTCCAAGGCGGCGGTTCGCTGCCGAAAGTGGAGCAGATGCACGAGCTTGAAAACAAATCATTCGGAAAATAACAACACGTATGCAAAAGATAATAAATGACCCTTCTTGCGTCGTTGACGAGATGCTGCAAGGCTATGTCAAGGCGCACCCGGAACTGGTTGCCACAACTGACAACGAGCGTGTCCTGAAATACAAATCCGCTCCCGTAGAGGGCAAGGTCGGCATAGTCACCGGCGGCGGTTCAGGCCACAAACCCGCATTTGTAGGCTATATAGGCAAGAATATGGTGGATGCCGTGGCTGTAGGCGAACTCTTCTCGTCACCCCCTGCACAGATGTTCTACGACGCCATCCACGAGGCTGACGCCGGCAAGGGCGTGGCCATACTCTACGGCAACTACGCCGGCGACAACATGAATGTCGCAATGGCGATGGAGCTCGCGGAGGACGACGGCATCAAGGTGGGCAAAGTGGTGGCCAACGACGACGTTCCCTCATCGCCGAAGGAGACCCGCGAGAAAAGGCGCGGCGTGGCCGGAGAAATCCTGATGTGGAAGGTCGGCGGAGCCAAGGCGGCTATGGGAGCAAGCCTCGAAGAGGTGCTTGCCGCCGCCCAGAAGGCCATAGACAACACCCGCAGTATGGGTGTCGGTCTCAGCCCCTGCACCATTCCGGAGGTGGGTCATCCCAACTTCACCATCGAGCCAGGCTATATGGAGGTCGGCATCGGCCACCACGGAGAGCCCGGCATCGAAGTGGCGAAGCTCGAGAGTGCCGCCCAGATCGCAAAGCGTATGTGCGACGTCATCCTTCCCGACCTGCCCTTCGCGTCCGGAGATGAAGTCGTGGTGCTCGTGTCAGGCCTCGGCTCGACTCCCCTCCTCGAACAGTACATCTTCTACGGAGAGGTGGAGAAGATCCTGGCCGAAAAGGGCATCAAGGTTCACCAGGCCCTCGTGGGCAACTATTTCACCTCGCTCGAGATGGCCGGCATCACGCTTTCGCTGATGAAGCTCGACGATGAGCTGAAAGAATGCATAGACCTCGAATGCAACTCCGTAGGTCTCACACAATATCCCAAAGACTGACGGACGATGGACAGATTCACACAGCAGGCCGGAAGCCTGATAGTCGACAGGCTCATCGTTGCCATCCAGCAGAACAAACAGTATCTGAGCGACATCGACGGAGCCATCGGCGACGGCGACCACGGCATCAATATGAACAAGGGCTTCACGCTCTGCCGCGAAGCGCTCGACAAGCAGCCTGGAGACTTCACCTACGGACTCAAGACCCTCGGCAAGATCCTTATGATGAAGATCGGCGGGTCGATGGGACCTCTTTACGGCAAATTCTTCCTCTCTATGGGCAAGGCCCTGGAGGGTACTGAAGAAATAGGCAGGGACGAGTTCGGAGCAGCCCTCAAGGCATCGCTCAACTCCATCCACGCCATATCTCCGGCACAGGTCGGCGACAAGACCCTTATGGACGTTCTCATTCCCGCGGAGGAAGCCTACGGCAGCGCCTCGGCAGAAGGACTTCCCTTCGCCAAGGCACTCGAGGCGATGGACGCCGCAGCCCTCAAGGGCCGCGACAGCACCGTCGATATGGTGGCGAAACTGGGCCGTTCCAGCAGGCTCGGAGAGCGCTCGAGAGGCGTGATGGATGCAGGCTCGGCATCGTGCTACCTCATCCTCCACACTATGGCCGACACCATCGTAGAACTCCTGGCTTAGCCTATGCTGATAGTCCTGCTCATCCTGGCAATCGTCTTCATCGTCATATCGACGACGAAGTTCAAGCTGCACCCTTTCCTGGCCCTCATCATTGCGGCCATAGGCTACGGGCTATGCTCCGGGATTCCGCTTGACAAGATAATCTCCGCAGTGAACAGCGGATTCGGCAGCACGGTGAGCTCCATCGGCATCGTCATCGTCGTGGGCTGCATCATCGGCACATTCCTGGAAGAGTCCGGAGGTGCCTATGTGATGGCAAGGAGCGTCCTGAAGGTCGTCGGGGAGAAACGCGTCCCCCTGGCAATGCTCATCCTGGGCTACTTCATCTCCATCCCGGTGTATGCCGACTCCGGATTCGTGATCCTCACCCCGCTCAACCGCGCCCTGTCAAAGAAAGCCAAGATCACGCTGGCCAGTTCGGCCTGCGCCCTCGGTCTAGGCCTGACCATCACCCACTGCCTCGTTCCGCCGACACCTGGCCCCATAGCCGCCGCCGGCATTATGGAAGCGGACCTGGGTCTGGTGATTCTCACCGGCATTGCAGCCAGCATCCTGCCGCTCCTGGTGGCCTGGCTCTTCGTCACCAAATGGGCGTCACGGACCTACATCGACCCCGCGCCGAACGAGACTGACGCCGACATCGAGAAGAAAGTGGCCGAGGCTCCCTCAGCAGCCAGGTCTTTCCTGCCGATCGTCGTTCCGCTCGTACTCATCGTCCTCAAATCCATAGCCTCCTTCCCTTCCGCACCTTTCGGAGCAGGAGCGTTCGCAAAAATCATCGGCTTCATAGGCGAGCCTGTCACCGCCCTCCTCATAGGAATGGTGCTGGCCTTCACCCTGCCGAAGAAATTCGACCGCGAGATGCTCTCGTCCACAGGATGGGTCGGCAAGGCTCTCACCTCCGCCGCCATCATCATTATGATCACCGCGGCCGGTGGTTCCTTCGGAATGATCCTCAGGGAGTCAGGCATCGCCGATGTGCTCGGGGACTCGCTTTCGAGCCTCAACCTCGGCATCTGGCTGCCCTTCCTGATAGCGGCCGCCCTCAAGACAGCCCAGGGCTCGTCCACCGTCGCCATCATCACCACGGCTTCGATCATCGCCCCGCTGATGGGCGTGATGGGGTTCGTCGCCCCGCTTGAGAAAGCCATACTCGTCACCGCACTGTGCTCCGGCGCGATGGTGGTGGCCCACGTCAACGACAGCTTCTTCTGGGTAGTCACCCAGATGTCCGGTATGAGCATCAAGACCGGCTACAAGCTCCACACGCTGGGCACCCTGCTCTGCGGACTTGCGGCTATGCTGCCGATGTGCCTTTTATACGCTATTTTTTGCTGATTAAAATGAATAAGAAATCTTTACTCGAAATCCAATCGGTCTACACCGCCAACGCTTTCACGGTTGACGGCGTGACATACATAGGCGCCGGGTCCGAGACGACTCCTGCCGTTTATTTGTACAATCTGCCGGCCGGCGCTTCAAGCTTCGTCGACGGCTGCCCCGGAGGCGTAATGAGCTTCGTCCCCGCTCCCGGACATCCTGACATATTCTACTCGATTATGGGACTCTTCCCTCCTTTCAAAGGTCTGGAGGCCGGCGTCTTCATGCATCGCCGCACCGGCGACAAGTGGGAAACAAGCAGGATTATGCATCTGCCCTTCGCACATCGCTGCGACATCCTTGAAAAAGACGGAAAGAGCTGGATCTTCGCGGCATCCTGCAGCAAGTTCAAGGCCGACCCCCTGGACTGGGCCAACAGCGGCGAGCTCTACGCCATTCCCCTGGACGACGCAGGTCTTCCCGGAGAGCCTGAACTCATTTACGACAAGATCTGGAGGCATCACGGAATGCTGAAGGCCAACATCGCAGGCGACGACACCCTGCTCTTCTCTGGAGCCGAGGGCGTCTTCTATATGGTCCGCAAGGACGGCAAATGGGAGGTCTGCCAGCTCTTCGACCACGAGGTCAGCGAGTTCGGCCTTATCGACCTGGACGGCGACGGAGCCGATGAACTCGTGACCATCGAGCCCTTCCACGGCAACAGCCTCAACGTCTACAGGAAGACCTCCGACGGCTGGGAGAAGCTCTATACCGACGAACTCTGGTTCGGTCACGGCCTCAGCTGCGGAATGTTCAACGGCGAGCCCATAATCGTAGTCGGCAACCGCCGCGGCCCGCTCACTCTCAATCTCTACAAGCGTCTCCCCGACGGCAGTTTCTCACACGAGATCCTCGAAGACGGAGTTGGTCCCACCCAGACCCAGGTCTTCACCGCTGACGGCACCGACTACATACTCAGCGCCAATCAGCTCAAGAACGAAGTAGCACTTTATTATTAATAATACAATGGACAACAAATCGAAACAGATAGGTCTCATCGGTCTGGGCGTAATGGGCAAGCCGATGGCCAAGAACCTCCTCAAGGGAGGATATACCCTTACAGTTTACGACATCAAACCCGAACCCGTGGCTGAACTTGTGGGACTCGGTGCCACTACCGTTTCCTCTCCTGCCGAGCTGGCCGCAAAATGCGACATCATCATTACGATGCTCCCCAACTCTCCTCACGTGGAGGCTGTGGTGTGCGGTGCGAACGGCATCCTGGAAGGCATCCGTCCGGGTTCCATCTACATCGATATGAGCTCCATCTCGCCGGTTCTCGACAAGAAGCTCTACGACATTATGGCCGAGAAGGGTGTCGAGATGCTCGACGCTCCGGTCAGCGGAGGCGAACCCAAAGCCAAGGACGGCACTATGTCGATCATGGTCGGCGGAAAGAAGGAAGTCTTCGACTCCGTGTTCGACGTGTTCAAGGCTATGGGCGACGCTGTGACTCTGGTGGGTGACATCGGCAGCGGAAACACCTGCAAGCTGGCCAACCAGATTATGGTGGCGCTCCATCTTGCTGCCGTGTCCGAGGCTATGGTGTTTGCGGAGAAGGCCGGTGTGGACCCGGAGAAGGTCTATCAGGCTATCCGCGGAGGTCTGGCCGGCAGCACCGTGCTCGATGCCAAGATGCCGTTGATCCTCGACCGCAATTTCAAGCCGGGCGGTCCTATCTGGATGCATACCAAGGACCTGCTCAACGTGCGCGACGCGGCTCTCGCGATCGACGCTCCCATTCCGCTCACGACCCAGGTGCTCGAGGCGTTCAAGGCCTGCAAGTGCGACGGTCACGTCAACGATGACCATTGCGGTGTAATCCAGTATTGGGAGAAGCTTGCCAACGTCAAGGTAGAACGCCGCAAGTAGACCTTCTGTCAGTTCAGCATAAGGGTCATAGTCGCATCCATCTCGGCGAGGATCAGTTCGGCGAGGGATGCGATTGTGATTTTACGGGCTGATTCGTCGGGTTCCTCGGACTGGAGGACCTTGCCGGAAGATATCGTGAAGTAGGCGTTGTTCGTCGGGACGACATCGTCGTCGGTGACGCGCAGCTTCAGTTCGGCATCGGGATGCAGGGCCGCATAGAGCCGCAGGGCCTGGAAGGCGTCGATGACCCTCACCATTCCCGCGACGGGAGGCGGAGTGATGCCGCCGCTGCGTCTGAACTCTTCCTGGGCAACCTCGAACCATTCGCGGCCTGCCAGCAGCGCGCACTTCTTCTGCCGGAGACAATCCGACCATTCCCCGTAGCTCATAGCCGCAGCTTCTGCAGGGGGATCCACGCAGCGGATGCAGCTTGAATAGCCGAGCCTGCCGTACCACTCCCGCAGCCAGGGTTCAGCCGGAATCAGGACTGCGAACACCACCTTGCGGTTATAAAGATTGAAATGGGCCTGGTGCATCAGCTCGGCACCTATGTTCTGCCCCCGGTGCTCTTCCTTGACGGCCACTCCGCTGATATATGACACCGGCAGTTCGTTGCCGGCACACAGCATCGTGAAAGGTATGGTCTGGAGCGCCGCGATGACTTTCCCCTCGCTTTTGATGCAGACGTTGTCCTCGCTGCGGTAAATCTTCGAGAAGTATGTACGGACGTATTCCTCCGGGTCGTGGAACGTATCCCTCCAGAGCTGTGCACATTCCTGCCTGATGGCGTCGCTGTCGTCGTGCTGCCTGCCTGACGGCTTCTCCCTCACCAGCAGTTTCTCCTGCAGGATGTCGGGGTGGTAGCTTAGCTTGGCCTTGCGGAGCCCCTCCTCTCCCATATCCTCTTCGCGGTTGATGTATTTGTACTGCTCCGGGAGATGTCTTACGAATTCCCGGTTGATGATGGTATACGCTCCTTCATAGGCCAGGTCAGCCTTCTCCACGCAGACATCGAAGGTCTCGTGGTTCAGAGGACAGCCATAGGTGAAGGCAACCAGCTTTCCGTCCACCCATATCGTGCCGCCGGACATCCCCAGCAGGTCCCAGCGATGGAACACGCGCGTCATCGCCCTCAGCTCCATATTCTGGCTGTCGGCCTGCTCCTCGTCGTCCTGGCCTGCCTTCCACTGCCGTTCCAGACGCAGGCAGTCGGGAATCATATCCTTCGTCAGGGGCTTGTACTCATACTGCGGATACAGGCTGAGGAACTTGTTGATGTGGTTGCGCTTGCTCTGCAGCTTCTTGCCGCTGAGATTCTCCAGTTTCTCCCTGAGGTAGACGTAGTCCGAATAGTCGCGGTTCTGGTTGATGTCGAACACGCCGGGCATCGCAGCTTCCAGCTCTTCCGCCATCCTGGCGGTGACGCCGCTCATCAGGAACGGCTGGCCCAGCGACGCCGAGTCCTCCATCAGGGCCCTGATGACTTCGATGTCGAAGACAGGGACGATATAGGCCAGGTCGCCGAAGAAATGCAGACGGAACACAAGGCGCCCGCCAACATCGGCGATCTGGGTGTTGAAGAGGAACTGCCATCCGATGAGATTGGCCACGGAAAGGTCGCAGCCGCGCCTGTCGCCGTCCCACATATAGCTCTTGACAAGGTCTATATCGTCTGCAGTAAGAGGTCTGAAATGGATCATATTGTCGCTTGGTCCGGCAATTTAGAAATAAAAAATGATTATTTTTGGGGATACGGATTAAAACGGCCTATGAAACGGATATTTATCATTATGGCGGCAGCGCTGTGCTTATGCGCTTGTGCCAGACAGGTGCCCGGCCAGGTCAAGGTGACCGGCGGCACCATCCAGGGTACAGTCCTGGAAGATATGACAGTATACAAAGGTATTCCTTTCGCAGCTCCTCCGGTGGGCAACCTCCGCTGGAAAGCCCCCCAGCCCGTAGTGGCCTGGGACGGGGTTCTGGAATGCAAGGAGTTCGGTCCCGACCCTATGCAGGGCAACGGTGCCAACAGCAGCGAAGACTGCCTCTACCTGAATGTCTGGACTCCGGCAAAGAGCCCCAAGGACAAACTTCCGGTGATGGTGTGGATCTATGGCGGCGGTTTCGCCGGCGGAGCCACATCGCTGTATGACGGCGCCGCACTGGCCCGCAAGGGAGTCATCCTGGTGAGCGTGGCCTACCGTGTCGGCAAACTGGGCTTCCTGTCACTGCCTGAACTTTCAGCCGAAGACCCTCACGGAGTGAGCGGCAACTACGGCATCCTCGACCAGATAGCGGGACTCCAGTGGGTCCACGACAATATCGCACGCTTCGGCGGCGACCCTGACAAGGTGACCATTTTCGGCGAATCTGCCGGCGGCATCTCAGTGAGCATGCTGTGCGCATCTCCCCTCGCAAAGGGACTCTTCCGCGGCGCGATTTCGCAGAGCGGCGGCTCTTTCGGCCCGACCAATCCCCAGTCTTATCCGGGCGAGAATATGCAGACCCTCGCAGTCGCCCAGCAGGAGAACGCAGCCTGGGCCAAGAGCGTTTTCGGCGAGAACTATACGCTCGAGCAGCTGCGTTCGGCTGAAGCCAGGGCCGTGATGGGCAGTTTCGGAGGTTCGGGCGGATGGCCTGTAACCGACGGATATGTGATTCCCGACGACCAGTACAAACTATATGAAGCCGGCAAGTACAACGACGTTGACGTACTCATCGGATACAACTCCGACGAGGGTATGAGCTTCGGCTTCGCATTCGGCGGCGGCACCCACGAGGAGTCTGTCCGCGCCCGTTATGAGGACTATGCCGACGCCCTTCTCAAGGCTTACCCCGTGGAACCCGACGGCAAGGTGGGCAAGACCGCCCGCGACCTGACCCGCGACGCCGCATTCGGCTGGCAGACCTGGGCCTGGGCACGCCTGCAGGAGCGCACCGGCAAGGGCCGCGTATGGCTTTACTACTTCGACCAGCATCCCGACTATCCGGCTGATTCCCCGCGCTACGGACAGGGATCTCCGCACGGACAGGACGTGAACTACGTATTCGGCAATCCCCAGGAAGTCCAGCCCACCGACAAGGCTCTTTCAGGCTGGATGATGGACTACTGGACCAATTTCGCCAAGACCGGCGACCCCAACGGCGAAGGCCTGCCCGTATGGCCGCGCTTCCGCAACGCCGACCCGAAGACGATGGTGCTCACCGGCAGCGGCTGCCACGAGGCTCCCGTTCCGTCAGAGGCTGCCCTGAAGGTGCTGGACGAATACTTCGCCTGGAGACGCAGTCAGGAATAGCCTGAACCTTTCGCAGAAAACGCTAACTTTGCTGCCATGTATCTCAAGCGGATCAGTCTTACGAATTTCAAGAATATTCCTGAAGCTCAGATCGAGTTTTCGAGCGGACTGAACTGCATCAACGGGAACAACGGCCAGGGCAAGACGAACCTGCTCGACGCTATCTACTACCTGTCGATGACAAAGAGCTATTTCGACGTCCTGGACCGCTTCACCTTCCGCCACGGAGAGCAGACAGCATCGGTGCAGGGCACCTACCTGAGCGCCGACGGCACCGAGGAGACCGTAACCGTGCTCCTCAGCAAGCAGGCTCCCAAACAGGTGCGCAAGGGGAAGAAGCAATATGCCAGGTTCTCGGACCAC
Source organism: Bacteroidales bacterium (assembly GCA_017650285.1). Lineage (GTDB taxonomy): Bacteria > Bacteroidota > Bacteroidia > Bacteroidales > UBA932 > Equibacterium. The sequence goes on along the minus strand of JAGCFF010000065.1, from coordinate 150 downwards.
ATAGGGCTCATCCCCATCGTGATGTCGTCCCCCACCGACACAGCACTCGTGAACGACACTAGTGCAGAACGCCGGCGTTTCGTGAATATGTTCCTTTCCCAGACCGACAAGGAATACCTGCGCAACCTGCAGGACTACAACCAGCTGCTG
>JAGCFF010000064.1 GCA_017650285.1 Bacteroidales bacterium | reverse complement strand
GGCGAACCCCACCCCTACGATACTGACGCCTGGCCCAGCCACAGCTCTTACTTCGGCATAGTGGATCTTGCCGGCATACCCAAGGACCGTTTCTGGCTTTACCGCAGCGTGTGGAACACCGACTCTCCTACCCTTCACATACTCCCGCACTGGACCTGGCCCGGAAGAGAGGGAGAGACGACCCCTGTCTACGTCTATACGTCCTGGCCTTCGGCAGAGCTCTTCGTCAACGGAGTTTCCCAGGGTGTAAGGACAAAACGTACCGACGCGCCCCTTACTGACGGCAGCCAGAGGGCCGATGTGGAAGACCGCTACCGCCTGATGTGGAAAGATGTCATCTACGAACCGGGAACAGTCCTGGTGGTGGCATATGACTCCGACGGCAAGGAAGCGGGCCGCGACAGCGTGGTCACAGCCGGTGCTCCTGCCAGACTTGCAGCCGAAGCTTCTTTCGTTTCGGACGACCTTTCGTTCATCACCGTATCCGTGCTGGACAAAGCGGGCATTCCGGTTCCTTCCGCTGACAACCTCGTAAACGTGCGTGTGCGCGGCCGCGGACTGAGATTCAAGGCCATAGCCAACGGCGATGCGACCTGTCTGGAGTCTTTCCAGCAGCCTGCGATGCATCTGTTCAGCGGCAAGCTCACAGTAATAGCCGAGCGCACCGGCAGGCCCGGGAAGGGCGTGGTAGTGCTCAGCGGCAAAGGACTCAAGAAAACAAAAATCAGAATCATATGAAAAGACTAATCATCGTTGCACTGGCAGCGCTCACCCTCGTCTTCGGAGCGTGCAGCCGCAAGGTCTCCGAGGCTAACCTGCATCCCGACTGGACCTACAACACCGTGATGTACGAGGTCAACATCCGCCAGTTCTCTCCCGAGGGGACATTCAAGGGCGTCGAGGCACAGCTTCCCCGTCTCAAGGACCTGGGAGTCGACATCCTCTGGCTGATGCCTATGTACCAGATCGGAGAAGTGGAACGCAAGGGCTCGCTCGGCTCTTACTATGCGATCTCCGACTACACTGCAGTCAACCCCGAGTTCGGAACCATGGAAGATTTCGAAGACCTGATAGCCTCAGCACACAGGGCCGGATTCAAGGTGATCCTCGACTGGGTTGCCAACCAGACCGCGCCTGACAACGTGTGGATGGACACCAAACCTGCAGACTTCTACGAGAGGGACGCCGAGGGCAACGCCATCTGGGAATATGACTGGACCGACACCCGCAGCCTCAACTATGAGAACGAGGCCGTATGGGCCGCACAGGACGAATGCATGCGTTTCTGGCTGGAGAAAGGTGTCGACGGTTTCCGCTGTGACGCTGCGGCCGAAGTTCCCGCCAAGTTCTGGAAGGGCATCCTCCCCGGCATAAAGAAGGACTATCCCGACATATATCTCCTTGCCGAGGCCGAGAACCCCGCACTGACAGACCCCAAGGAGACTTTCGACGCTTCATACGCCTGGACCCTCCACCATATGATGAACGATGTGGCCCAGGGCACGAAGACCGTGAAAGACATAAAGAAATATCTGGCGAAGGACAACGCCTGGATGGGAGCCGCCAACTTCCGTCTGATGTTCACCTCGAACCACGACGAGAACTCGTGGTCGGGCAGCGAGTTCGAAAGGATGGGCGACGCAGCCAAGGTGATGGAAGTGCTCTGCTTCACCTTGCCCAAGGGCCAGCCGCTGGTCTATACCGGACAGGAAATCGGCCTGAGCCGCCGTCTCGAGTTCTTCGAGAAGGACCCCATCACAGACTGGTCTGAAAACGAGTACACCTCGTTCATCCGTGACCTTGTGGCCTTCCGTCACGCCCACCCCTGCCTTGCCGCAGGCGAAAAGGGCGCCCCGGCCAAGATTATAAAGAAAGTTCCTGCCGGCGTCCTTGCCTTCACCCGTGAAAGCGGAAACGATAAAGTCACCGTCTACACCAATCTTACACCCAAGCCTGTGTCCTTTACTTCGAATGGTCAGCAGATAAGCCTCGGAGCCTGGGACTGGCTTCTTCTCAGCAACAATTAACCATGCGAACGAATACCATATCACTGCTTGCCGCCGCCATCCTGCTGGCCGCCTGCACTTCGACTCCCGAACTCAGCCCGCAGGCTGAACTGACGTCTCCGGACGGCACTATGAAGATGACCTTCAGCATCGACGGCAAAGGCTCTCCGTACTATGCCCTTGACTGCGACGGCACCGCCGTGGTGCTGCCTTCCCGCCTCGGCTTCGAGATGAGAGGCACCGTGAAGGCCGAAGAGCTCACATATGACGGCGAACGTCCCGGCAAGGTAGACTCACGCCCGCCTTATTCCCTGTTCGACGGTTTTACGGTCAAAGGCATTGAGACTAGTTCCTTCGATGAAACCTGGGAGCCTGTATGGGGTGAAGAATCCCAGATCCGCAACCACTACAACGAGCTGCTCGTCCATCTTTCCAAAGACAACGGAGACAGACTGCTCGACATCCGCTTCCGCCTGTTCGACGACGGCCTCGGACTCCGTTATGAATTCCCCGGAGGACAGAAAGACTCATATCTCTGCATCAAGGAGGAACTCACCGAATTTGCCATTGCCGACGACGCCACCTGCTGGTGGATTCCCGGCGACTACGATACCCAGGAATACGAATATACTGAATGCCGCATCTCCGAAATAGGCAAGCATTTCCGCGACAAGATGCGCGGCAATTCTTCCCAGACGCTTTTCAGCCACACCGGCATCCAGACATCAGTGCAGATGCATATGCAGAACGGCCTGTGGGTCAACATCCACGAGGCCGCCCTGGTGGACTTTCCCTGCATGCACCTGGAGGCCGACTGCGCACGCCATTCATTCCGCGCCTGGCTGACCCCCGATGCTCTGGGCTACAAAGGCAACGTCCAGACCCCGGCCGTTTCGCCGTGGAGAACCGTCCAGGTGGCCCGCAGCGCCACTGACCAGCTCGCCAGCCGCCTCGTGCTCAACCTCAACGAGCCCTGCGCCATCGAAGACGTAAGCTGGATCCACCCTGTGAAATATATGGGAGTATGGTGGGAGATGATCGCCGGCGCCTCAAGCTGGAACTATACCGACGACTTCCAGTCAGTGAAGCTGGGCATCACCGATTTCGCATCGGCCAAGCCCAACGGCCGCCACGGTGCCAACAACGCCAAGGTGCGCGACTACATCGACTTCGCTGCAGCCAACGGCTTCGACGCCGTGCTTGTGGAAGGATGGAACATAGGCTGGGAAGACTGGGCGAACTGCGACAAGGACTATGTGTTCGACTTCCTGACCCCCTACCCCGACTTCGACATCCAGGCCCTCAACGACTACGCACACTCCAAGGGCATAAGGCTCGTGATGCACCACGAGACCTCGTCCAGTCCCCGCAACTACGAGAGGCATCTGGAGGCAGCCTACAGCCTGATGAACCGCTACGGCTACGACGCCGTGAAGTCCGGCTATGTGGGAGACATCCTCCCTCAGGGAATGTTCCACTACAACCAGTGGATGGTGAACCACTACCTCTACTGCATCACCGAGGCTGCCCGCCACCACATAATGGTCAATGCCCACGAGGCGGTCCGCCCGACCGGCCTCAGCCGCACCTGGCCCAACCTCATCGGCAACGAGTCGGCGATGGGCACCGAATACCAGGCCTTCGGAGGCATCACCCCGGGTCACACCGCCATCATCCCCTTCACCCGTCTCAACGGAGGTCCGATGGACTATACTCCCGGCATCTTCGAGCAGAACCTCAAGGAATGGTGTGGCAACGACTCCTGGGTCAACTCCACTATCTGCGGCCAGCTGGCCCTCTACGTGACTATGTACTCGCCCCTTCAGATGGCTGCCGACACTCCCGAGCACTACAGCCGCTTCCCCGACGCATTCCAGTTCATCAAGGATGTGGCAGTCGACTGGCAGCAGAGCCGCTATCTCTTCGCAGACCCTATGCATTATCTGGTCATCGCACGCAAGGCAAAGGGTGACGGCCAGTGGTTCTGCGGTGGAGTCACCGACGGAGAAACCCGCTCATTCAGCGTGCCGCTGGACTTCCTCGAGAGCGGACGCTACGAAGCCACCATCTACTCCGACGCTTCCGACGCACATTTCAGAAACAACCCTCAGGCATACGATATCAAGACAATTGAAGTCTCCGCCGCCGACAGCATCGATGTCACAATGGCACCGGGCGGAGGATTCGCAATAAGTTTCAAAAAGATCTAAACTGCAATGAAAGTAACTTTCAAGATAGAGTACCGCACGCAGTGGGGAGAAAGTCTCGCCCTCGTGCTTCAGGACCGCAAACACCCGATGAAATGGGGAGACGGCGCCATCTGGAGCGTCACTGTGGACTGTCCTGCCGCAGCGCTCAAGGACTATAGCTACGTCGTAATGCGCGACGGTCTCGTGACCCGTCCCGAATGGTCTCACCATCAGGCCAAGGCTCCCAAAGGCGCCAAGACGCTCACGATAGCCGACAAATGGATTGACTGCCCCATCCCGGGCTGTCCGTTCATCCTCAGGCATCAGGCCGAACGCTTCGACCGCCCGGGCTTCCGTGGTGCCGGCACCGCCATTCCAGTGTTCTCGCTGCGCACCGCCGACGACTTCGGAATAGGCGAGTTCCGCGACCTGCGCCCTCTCGTGGACTGGGCTGCCGCCACCGGACAGTGCATCATCCAGCTGCTTCCCGTCAACGACACCACCCGCAAGGGCGGCTGGCAGGATTCATACCCCTACAGCCCCGTGTCGACCTTTGCCCTGCACCCGCTCTATATGCGCCTGCAGGAAATCGGAGTGCCTGTCGACAAGGCCTTCCTCAAGGAGCAGGCTGCCCTGAACGCCCTTCCCGAGCTGGACTATCCGAAAGTCTTCAAGGCAAAGATGAAACGCATCCGCAAGGCCTTCGAGGACCACGGTGCCGCCGACCTCGCCACAGCCGCCTGCAAGCGCTTCGTCAAGGACAATGCCGCCTGGCTGCCTGAATACGCCGAATTCTGCGCCCGCCGCGACAGTCTCGAGCCCGAATACTATATCTGGATGCAATATCATCTGGACCGCCAGTTCTCCGAGGAAGTGGCATACGCCCGCAGCAAGGACGTGCACTTCAAGGGAGACCTTCCCATCGGCGTAAGCGCCGACAGCGCAGAGGCCTACTGGCATCCCGAACTCTTCAACCTGGATTCATCCACCGGAGCTCCCCCGGATTATTTCTCGACCGACGGTCAGAACTGGGGCTTCCCGACCTACAACTGGGAAGAGATGGCAAAGGACGACTATGCCTGGTGGAAAGCCCGCCTGCGCAAGATGAGCCAGTATTTCGACGCGTTCCGCATCGACCATATCCTCGGCTTCTTCCGCATATGGGAGATCCCTGTCGAGTTCAAGAGCGGTATGATGGGTCACTTCAACCCCGCCCTGCCCTATTCTCTCCGTGAGATCCAGGATATGGGGCTGCCTCTCGACGGCCTCTTCCATCCGGATCCCCGTCATCCCGGAATGTACCAGCCTCTGATCGCTCCGGCATCTGCAAGCCTCCCTCAGTGGCAGCAGGAACGTTTCGGTGCGCTGTACAACGACTTCTTCTACCACCGCCACGACGAGTTCTGGCGTCGCAACGCCGAGCACAAGCTCCCCGAGCTGCTGGGTGCCACCGGTATGCTGGCCTGCGGCGAAGACCTTGGAATGGTGCCTGACTGCGTGCCCGGCGTGATGGACCATTGGCGCATCCTCTCTCTGAAGATGCGCGGTATGGAGCAGGAAGGTCCCTGGAAGGAACTGAGCGTATGTGCAACATCAAGCCACGATATGGAGACCCTGCGTATGCAGTTCAAGCACGACCCCACGGTCGCTGAGTGCCGCGACGCACTGCTGGAATTCCTGCATTCTCCTTCGATGCTCGCCATCTTCCCGCTTCAGGACTGGCTTTCGATCGACACTAAGCTGCGCCGCAAGAACCGCGACGAGGAGCGCATCAATCAGCCGGCCGACCCCAACCACCACTGGCGCTTCCGCATCCACTTCGACCTGCGTCAGCTCGCCAGGGAAGATGCTTTCACCTACGCAGTCCGCGACCTGGTAAAGGCCGGCGGCAGGTAACAGAAATTTTATAAAGTTTTTCCAACCTTTCGGTTTGTTTTTGCGTTATAGTATTGTCAACGTCCTCGAAAAGGGCTAAGTTTAACATTACTAAAAAGCGCAATAATGAACTCTATGAATTTTTGGATGAACTTTATGCTGCCCGTTGCCGTATGCGTGATACTG
>JAGCFF010000063.1 GCA_017650285.1 Bacteroidales bacterium | reverse complement strand
TCGATGCTCAGCCGGCAGCGGTCAAGGCGTATTTCGGCCATCTCCAGCCCTTCGGCCAGAGCCTGCCTGATACCGTTCAGGTCTTTGCCTTGTATGCTGACACAAATCATAGTCTGGCAATTGCTTCGGCAACCGTCAAATCTTCTGTATATACGTCTCCGATGGATCTGATCAGGACGAAATGGACCTTGCCACCCTCGGCCTTCTTGTCTTTGAGCATCGCCTCGGCAAGGCTGTCGAGGGGGAAGGGAAGGTCGGTGGGCAGACCAGCTCTGCTGAAATCTTCGCGAAGCCTGTCGGCCAGGGCCTTGTCGGTGAGCCTGGCGGCCAGGATGATGCCGATTGCCACCGCTTCGCCGTGGGTGATGTCGCTTCCGGCGGCACGGGCCTTCCATTCGATGGCGTGGGCGAAGGTGTGCCCGAGGTTGAGCTTGCGCCTCTCTCCGTTCTCGAACTGGTCGCGGCTCACGACGCCTGCCTTGACGGCGGCGGCTGCCCCGATGAGCTGCTGAAGCTCTTCTGTCCGGCTTGCGATGCTTGCTCCCGAGGCGATGTCTGCAAGCAGCCTGACGGCTTTCTCATAGTTGCCGCCGTCCTCGATGATGAAGGTCTTGAGCATCTCTGCTGCGCCGGAACGGAAGTCCCTTGCGGGAAGGGTTTCCAGCACGGCGGGACAGATGTAGGTGAAATCGGGCTGGCGGATGACTCCCAGCATATTCTTCAGGGAGCGGAAGTTCACTCCGGTCTTGCCGCCGATGGCAGCATCGACCTGCGCGAGCAGGGTGGTGGGAACGAAGGCGAAACGGATGCCGCGTTTGTAGACAGATGCCGCGAATCCGGCCATATCGGTGGTGATTCCGCCTCCTACGGCAAGCAGGAGGGCATCCCTGTCGGCTCCGGTGGCCAGCAGCCAGTCCTCCATCGCGAGCACGGTTTCGATGGTCTTGGCCTCTTCGGAAGCGGCCAGCGGGACGGAGGCGGCGAGTCTGCCGGAACGGCTGAGAGCTTCTTCGATCCCGGCGGCGTGGGCGGTGACATTTGCATCGTAGACCATCCAGACCTTGCGATAACCGTCCAGGATTCCGGCGACGCCGGCAGCGTCAGGGCCTGACACCACGCGGCTCAGCACCTTTCCTTCGACTGTTATTTCTGTGACGGTTTGCATATTGATGCAAAGATAGGAAATAGTTGATTATCTTTGCAGTACTTTGAAATGACTGATATGAAACGTTATCTTCTTATCTGCCTGCTGGCCGTGATCGGGCTCAGCAGCTGCAAGGGGTTTGAGACTGTTCCCCCTGAGGAGTTCGAAGCGCGTATAGCTGGAGGCAAGGCGCAGCTTGTCGACGTGCGCACAAGTGATGAATATCACGCCGGATACATCCCCGGTGCGATCAATATCGACGGCCGTCTGGGCAGTTTTATGGACGAAGTGAAGTCCACTCTCGATCCTTCCCTTCCGGTGGCTGTCTATTGCCGTGGCGGCAGACGCAGCGCCGATGCAGCCAAGGCTCTTGCCAATGCAGGTTTCGAGGTGTTCGACCTCGAGGGCGGCCTTCTTGAATGGGCCGATGCAGGCAAGCCGATAATCGACACCGACAACTACGAGGTCGACATCTTCAAGACCGATTCGGGCAAGGAAGTCTATATCCACGCCCTGGCGCACGCCACGATGTACATTGTGTATGACAGCCTGAACATCTATGTGGATCCCGTGAGCCGTTCCGGCGGAAAGTCGTTCAACTACCTGAGCCTTCCGAGGGCCAGCTACGTGCTGCTCACCCACGAGCACGGAGACCATTTCGACCGCAATGCTCTTGCCCTGATGCCGCTTGCCCAGCTGGTGACCAACGCCCGCTGCGCCGAGATGACCGGCTACGGCACCGTTATGGCCAACGGCGACGACCTGCAGCTTCGCGATGACATCAAGGTGGAGGCAGTTCCCGCATACAACAAGACCGAAGGCCGCACGCAGCTTCACCCCAAGGGCCGCGACAACGGTTTCATCCTGACTCTCGACGGCCTGCGCATCTATATCGCCGGCGACACCGAGGATGTTCCGGAGATGGCAGACATCAAGGACATAGATGTGGCCTTCCTGCCGTGCAACCAGCCTTACACGATGACACCTGAACAGCTTGTGAATGCTGTGAACATTGTCAAGCCCAAGGTCGTGTTCCCGTATCACTTCGGCAACACTGACGTCAGCGTCATTCCCGCGCAGCTTCCGGACACTGATGTCCGCCTGCGCCAGTACCAGTAGAAATTCAAACGCATAACCGGGCGCCTATGGTCAAGGACTATTCTTCATACGGACCCGCATACAGGAACTTCAAGGTTCGGGAAGACGTCTATGTTCCCGAGCCTGTGGCCGACTTTTCCGGTGACAACCCGTTCACCAGGATGGCGCCGATACGCGGCACGCTCAAGGACATAACCTTCGACGGGACCTACACCTATCTCGACAAGTCCCTCAAGTTCAGGATAGTGCGCGGTGCGGTCTATCTTGTCGCCTGTATCCTGGCGTTCCCGCTGAACCGCATCCGGTTCGGGCTGAAGATCGAAGGGCGCGAGAAGATCCGCCGCAACCGCAAGCTTTTCGCCGACGGTGTGATGACGGTCTGCAACCACGTGCATCGCTGGGATATGATCTGCGTGATGCAGGCCATGCGCTTCCGCAAACCCTGGATTCCTATGTATGCCCAGCCTTTCCGAGGCAAGG
>JAGCFF010000062.1 GCA_017650285.1 Bacteroidales bacterium | reverse complement strand
GAGGAGTTACGGACTGGACAAGACGGCTGGAGCCCTGATGTGGGTCCTGCAGCAGGTATACAATCTGGACGAAGAGCACGCTCTCTGCGCTCCGGATGCTTTCCGCGGCGAATGGATGCTGCGCGATGTGATGTCGGGAGGCAATTTCGGGCACCATTCAGGAAACAACAGGCTTGGTATCTGGAAAAGGTTCTTCCGCTCCAAGAGCCGCAAGGCAGGCCTGACACGTTTCGACTTCAGGGAAGTTTTTTGGATGGAAATCAATTATTGGATTACAATAATCCGTACCTTGCCTGAGCGTATCCGCAGACACAGCCTCTCGCTGTCATCTGCACCAAAAAAGCATTGAATGGAGAATCGGGTTCACTATATAGTCGCCGGGCATATGTTCGCAGTCGAAGCGGAGGAAAAAGTCCTCTCGCTTATGACCAATTTCGAGCCTTTCAAGGTCAGTTCAGAAGGAGCTGACTGCCCCCTGCTTTTCTCTCTGAAGATAGATGGAAACCCGGCTCCCGAATATATCGAAGAGATAAAACAGGATACCGAAGGACAGCAGATCATCTGCGGCCACACGGCAGACGGAGACTCGGTTTTCGAGTTCCAATGGAAGAACCGGACTGCCGGCTGTCTCGTATGTTCTGCAGACTACCATAGCGGCACTCTCCATCTGAGCGGCCTCCTCGTCAAGGCGGCTGTCGACAATGCCCTGATGATCTTCTTCTCGATGGCGACTGCCTGCATCGACACGGCCCTCTTCCACGCCGCGACGGTAAGCCTTGACGGCAGGGCATATATGTTCCTCGGGAAAAGCGGCACCGGCAAAAGCACTCACGCCAGCCTCTGGATCAGACATATCGCCGGCAGCGAACTTGTCAACGACGACAACCCTGCGGTCCGCATAGGTCTAGACGGAACAGCGACTGTCTACGGCACTCCCTGGAGCGGCAAGACGCCTTGTTACAGAAATGTTTCATACCCCATAGGAGGAATCGTCCTGCTGAGCCAGGCCCCCTTCAACCGCATCGAGAGACTGACAGGCATACGTGCGTATGCAGCCGTCGTTCCCAGCATATCCGGCAAAAGATGGGACAGTGCCATGGCCGACAGCCTTCACAGGACAGAGAACACTATCGTGGGCACAGTGCCGGTATGGCATCTCGACTGCCTGCCCGACGAAGACGCAGCGCTGCTGTGCTGGAGAACCATTGCCCAATGACCGATGAAACTATCATAAAGGAAGCCGCAAAGCTGGTGGCCGACGGTGTCAACGTGACGTTCCCAGTCAAGGGACGCAGCATGATTCCGTTCATTATCGGAGGGCAGAGCGTGATACTGCAGCAACCCGGCAGCCTGAAGCGCGGAGACATCATACTGGCAGAGGTATCGCCAAGCCGCTTCGTGCTTCACCGCATCATCGGGATGGAGCCGGACGGCGGGAAGATCACCCTTATGGGAGACGGCAACCTGCGCGGAACCGAGACCTGCAGGCCTTCCGATGTGCTTGCCAGAGCCACCTACGTCGTCGACGGAGAGGGCAACAAGCGCCCGCTGGAATCACCCGGCCAGAAGTTCCTCGCCAGGCTGTGGTACCTGCTGAGGCCGATACGGAGGTATATACTTGCCATTTTGAGAAGAACAGTTAAAAAATTTGCTTGACTATGAGAATTAAGAAAGGATTCGTGCTGCGCGAGGTTTGCGGCCAGAGCGTCATTGTCGGAGAAGGATTGGATGCAATCAACTTCGGACGTATGCTCAGTCTCAACGAGACAGCCGCCTGGATATGGAAGAAAGCGGCCGAGGCCGGCGAGTTCACTGTCGAAGAACTGGCCGAAGGCCTCTGCGAAGTATATGATGTAGCTCCCGAACGGGCTTTGAACGATGTCCGCACCACCATAGAGAAGTGGCGCGAACTGGACGTAATAGAATAACGATGAAATACGTCGGATGGATTTCACGTAATACCCGGAGCATCTGGGGCAATACTGCGGTAAGGGTTTTCTCGGGCACGGCACAGGTCGCGCTCGGACTGCTCACAGTATGGCTCAGCCGCCTCTTCATCGATGAAACCATCCGCACCGGAAGCAAGAGCGAGGTCGTGATGATGGTCGTCTGGCTGATGGCGACCGTCATTGCAAGGGTCCTGCTGAGACAGGTCTACTTTCTGCTCACCACGAAGGCAGACATCCGCCTTACCAACGACCTGCGCCTCAAGATGTACGGAAGCATATTCAGACGCCAGCTATACACAGGCAAGGATATGCATTCCGGCGATGTCAGCTACAGGCTGACAAGAGACATAAAAGAGGTCAGCGATACCCTGACCGACACTGTTCCCCAGATTATCATAACCCTCATCCAGCTGTGCGGAGCATTTCTCCTGCTCCGGTACTTCGACCGCTGGCTGGCCTGGATACTGATCATCCTGACACCGCTGGCCATAGTGACGGCGAAACTGGTCGGACGAAAGCTCCGTAAGATGACCCTGGACATAAGGCAGGATGAGAGCCGCATACAGATGCACGTCCAGGAAGGGACCGAGAATGACGAGGTGCTTCGCGCAATGGGCAGCGAGCAATGGGTAACGGAGCGTCTTGACACTATGCAGCAGCAGCTCAAGGGTGACGTGATGCGCCGCACCCGTTTCACCGTACTGGTCCGCATCATCATGGGCTGCACATTCGGACTCGGCTATATGCTGGCATTCGTTTGGGGAGGCCTGCAGTTGCGCAACGGAGCCATCACGTTCGGTGTGATGACATCTTTCCTCCAGCTCGTCGGGCAGATCCAGCACCCTGTATCGTCGCTGCTCAGCCTCGCGTCGGGAGTCTTCCACTCTGCTGCCAGCATCGACCGCCTCATAGCCCTGGAGAGCCTGGATGCTGAAACTTCGGGAAAGGAGCTCCACCCCACTCTGTCAGGCGTCAGCTTCGACAATGTCAGCTTCCGCTACGAAGACGGTGACCGTCAGCTGTTCACAACCTTCAGCCACGATTTCAAGCCCGGGACCAAGACAGCCATCATGGGCGAAACCGGTGCCGGCAAGACCACTCTTTTCCGTCTTATGCTGGGATTCGTCTCTGCGGACAGCGGAAGCATCTCGCTGTATGGAGATGACGGCTCGATACCTGTCGGTCCTGCCACAAGGGCGGACTTCGTATATGTGCCGCAGGGCAATTCTCTTATGAGCGGCTCAATAAGGCTGAACCTTCAGGTGGCGGCACCCGAAGCGACTGACGGGCAGCTGCTGGAAGTTCTCCATATCGCCTGCGCAGACTTCGTAAAGGAACTGCCGGAAGGGCTTGACACGGAACTTGGCGAGAGGGGAAGCGGACTCAGCGAAGGACAGGCCCAGCGCATCGCGATAGCCCGCGGTCTGCTCAGGCCCGGTTCGATACTACTTCTCGACGAGATCAGTTCTTCGCTCGACGCCGATACGGAGAATGAGCTGTACCGACGCCTCTTCCGCGCCTATCCCGGCAAGACGATGATCTTCATCACCCACCGCGATGCAGTCACCGCCCTTTGCGACGAGGTCCTGCCGATGTAGGCCCCTTTGAGAATCTATGACTATTTAGCTGCGATGCACTCTATCTCGACGAGCGCTCCTTTGGGAACAGTCTTGACAGCCACGGCGCTCCTGGCCGGGAAAGGCTGGACGAAGAACTGCGCATAGACCTCGTTCATCGCTGCGAAATCGCCCATATCGGCGAGGAATACAGTGGTCTTTACCACATTGGCCAGG
>JAGCFF010000061.1 GCA_017650285.1 Bacteroidales bacterium | reverse complement strand
GCCGACTGGCCCGCAGGCTCGCGGCTCGAAGTCAGGAGCTGGGACGAAGGCACTTTCCTCGGCACTATCGACCAGATACCCCATACCTACCAGACGGTGGGCAATATGAACCAGTATCAGCTCACCATCACCGAAACCACTTTCGGCGGACGTTCCGGCCTTGAGAACGAGGGTGGCATCGACTATGGTTCGCTGATCTATATCACCCTGCAGAGGGCCCGCACAGCCCGTGAGGCCATCGCCGTGATGGACGCCCTCACCCAGCAGTACGGCTACGTGAGCGAAGGCGAGTCGTTCTCGATTGCCGACGCCAACGAGGCCTGGATCATGGAAATGGTGGGCAAGGGAGACCAGAAAGGCACAGTGTGGGTGGCCCGCCGCATTCCTGACGGCTATATCTGCGCCCACGCCAACCAGGCCCGTATCCATACCTTCCCCCAGAACGATCCCGAGAACTGCCTCTATTCGAAGGATGTGATCTCTTTCGCACGCAGCAAGGGATTCTTCAGCGGCAATGACCGGGACTTCAGCTTCTGCGACGCATACTGCCCCATCGATTTCGGCGGCGCGAGGGCCTGCGAGGCCAGGGTATGGTCAGCCTTCAACATCCTCTGCGACGGAGTCTTCAGCTGGATCGACGACAGCGGCAAGAGCCACGTGGCCAAGGCCGACGACTATCTGGATTTCGCTATGGGACACAACCTGCAGCACAAGATGCCCCTTTTCGTGAAACCTGCATCCAAGGTCAGCGTCAGGGCTCTTTCAAACGTTATGCGCGACCACTACGAGGGCACTCCTATGGATATGACCCAGGATGTCGGAGCAGGAGCCAACCATCTTCCCTACAGGTGGCGTCCGATGAGCTTCAAGGTCGACGGCAAGTCATACGTCCACGAACGTGCCATCGCTACCCAGCAGACCGGATTCTGGCTGCTCTGCCAGTCACGCGGATGGCTGCCCGACGAGATCGGCGGCATCCAGTGGTTCGGAGTTGACGATGCCGGAACTTCGGCCCTTTCACCTATGTATACCAACATCACCGCAGTTCCCGAGTGCTTCCGCGAGGGCAACGGCAGTTTCATTGAATATTCTCCCACCTCGGCATTCTGGCAGGTGAACAAGGTCACCCACTTTGCCTACCTGATGTATGACCGCGTGGCTCCCGTCATCCTGAATGAAGTGGAGAAGCACGAGAATATGTGCCTCGATGCCGTGAAGGTGGCAGACCAGATGGCGCTGCAGCTGCTCAATGCCGGCAGGCGCCCCGAGGCCCTTTCGGTGCTGACCGAAGTGAGCTGCGGCCTTGCCCAGAGGATGATGACGCGCTGGCAGCAGCTTGAGAACGAGCTGCTGGTGAAGTTCACCGACGGCAACATAAAAGTCCAGAATCCGGACGGCAGCTACAAGCTCGAAACCGAGGATATGGACATCCCTGCAAGCCCCGAACATCCTGAATTCCCCGAGCGCTGGCTGCGCGGCATAGTGCAGGACCACGGGGATATACTTGAAGCAAAATAATGGACTCTATGAAAAAGATATTAGCGGTTCTGTGCCTGGCGATACTGGCCGTCTCCTGCACGGACGACAAAGCCCAGCAGACGGCTGAAGGCTTTCTTCAGAGCTATCTGACGCTGGACTACGAGAATGCCCTGACTTACTGCAACGATGCAGTTGCGGCAGCTGTGCGGGCTGCTTCGGACAACTGGCAGGCGCTGGACACCACGCTGCTCAAGTCCATTAAAGAAGCGTCGGCAGGCACCCGTTTCGAGATATTGTCTGTAGATACCGAGAGCGAGAAAGGCAAGGCCAGTGTCAAATACCTGCTGTACCCTATGGGAAGCGAGCAGGGCAGCGAAATGAGCATGTCGCTGACCAAGGATGGCGGAAAGTGGCTGGTAAGCGGACTTGAATAGTCAGACGTCCCTTTCGCTGAGCTTGAGGGCCAGGAGGCTGAGATAATCCCTGGCCTTGCTGTCGGCCAGTTTGACGAGCGCCTCCACAGCCATTTCGCTTTCGTTGCGCAGTACTTTCTGAGCGCTTTCGATGCCTTTACGGTTTTTCACGAAAGCTGAGACTTCTTCGACCTTGCAGTCGCGGATCATCTGAAGGACTGCAGCTTTTTCCTCTTGAGAGGATGATTTGAACGCTTCCAGCAGTGGAAGCGTGATTTTTTTCTCCCGGATGTCCTGTCCGGAAGGCTTGCCTGTGACAGAAGACGGATAATAATCCAGGATGTCGTCCCTCATCTGGAAGGCGAGACCGAGATGGAGGGCGTAGCTGTCGAGGGCTTCGAGGGTGGCTTCGTCTGCACCTGCGCTGTACGCTCCCGAGAAGATGGCGGTGCGGAAGAGGCTGGCTGTCTTCTTGGAGATGATGGACACATAGCCTTCGTAATCGGTCTCCATAGACTCCGATTTCTCCATCTGGAGGACTTCGCCTCGCGTGAGGTCTGCCAGACAGTCCGAAAAGGCTTTGAGGATGCGCTTGTCGCAGTTGTCCACCAGCACGCCGGTGGCCCTGGCCAGCCAGTAGTCACCGATGAGGACCGCATCCCTGGGGGTGTAGAGCGCTCCTATGGTGGCTTTGCCGCGGCGGGTGTCGGCCTGGTCCACCACATCGTCGTGGAGCAGGGTGGCAGTGTGCAGCAGTTCCATCGCCACTGCGCACGGAACCGCCGTAAAACAACTTCCGCCGCACGCTCTCGATGCCAGAAGGCAGAGCATGGGGCGGATTTGTTTGCCTGTGTTCGACAGGATGTATCGGTTGATCGAGTCGAGGAGTTCTATGTCCGACGACAGCGTTGCACTCAGTTCTTTCTGATAGTGCAGCCAGTCTTCGCCGAGGAACCCTTTGATCTCGTCATTCATCGCGGCGTCAGAACATCAGAGCGATAGAGATCTCAAGGCCGGCTGCGGTGTCGCGTGAAACATTCGTAGCGTTGTCGATATACTGCTTTGCGTTGACAACCTGGCCGAAGTTCCATACGTACTGGGCTGTTATCTGGAATTTACGCATAAGCTCGATGCCGCCACCGATGCCAAGGCCGTAAGAGAACCTGCTGGGATCGCTGGTCAAATTCTTGAGGAACTGTTTTGCCGGCTCGCTGGTGTCCTTCGACTCCCTGAGGGTGTTGCGGATGTTGTATCCGATGTAGGGGCTCAACTGCACGAACGGACGCAGTGCAACGAGGTCGATGCCCCACTGGATGTTGACGGGAAGCTCGAAATAGTTGAGCGACCAGGTGTTGCCCTCGCCGAATGCGTTGCCCTTGTTGGAAAGGAACCTGAATTCGGGCTGCAGGGTGAAGCCTGCCAGCTCCTCGGTCTGATAGCCGATGCCTGCGTGGAAGCCTGAGAAGTTCCTGGCTCCGATGGCAAGCGCCTGGGCCTGGTCCTTGATGGGCTGTGTCAGGTCGAGATGGGTATAGTTGAAACCGGCTTTGACGACTATGCCTTCAGCGCTGGCGTTGAACCATACGGCTGAAACGAGCAGAACCGCAATTGAAAGCAGAATTTTTTTCATTACAGCAAAGATTTGAGTTTGTCTTCGATTTCCTGTTTGGGAACAGCTCCGACCAGACGGTCTACGAGCTCTCCGTTCTTGAAGAACAGAAGGGTGGGAATGTTGCGGATAGAATATTTCATGGGAACGCCGTCATTCTCATCGACGTTGCATTTGCATATCCGGACCTTGCCTTCGTACTCGGCGGCAAGCTCTTCTACGATGGGGGAAACTCTTCTGCAGGGTCCGCACCAAGGCGCCCAGAAGTCAACCATCATCGGCATTCCTTCGCCGAGGACGGCCTCGAAAGTAGAATCAGAAATGTTAAGTTCCATAATAATTGGCCTCTTTAAAATTTACGCGAAAGTAGCAATTATTTTGCATTAAGACAAAATAACTGAAAATGCCGTTTTAAAGCATTGTGAGGAATGATTTTTGCTTATCTTTGCGACTCCTATACAGAGTATAAAATCATTATTCAGTGAAATCATTCATAGCTGCAGTCATCCTCCTTCTTTCGGCTGCTTTCCAGTTACCCGCACAGGAACCCCCTTTGCGTCTCTCTCTCGACGAAGCCCAGCAGATGGCCGTCGAGCGGAACCGAACCCTTGAAAACGCATCTATCGATGTCAAGATAGCACAGGCCAACAGATGGCAGGCCATAGCCAGTATGCTGCCCCAGGTCAATGCCAGCGGCACATACAACGATATGTTCGGCTATAGGATGGACTTCGGAGGAATGTCCATCGCCCTGCCCAGCAGTGCGTCTATGGGCGTCACCGCATCAGTGGCTCTCAGCGGAGCGCAGGTGCTCAACGTGGCCATAAGCAAGATATCCCAGCAGATGTCTGACATCACCGCCCAGCAGACCGAGCAGAACATCGCCAGCCAGGTCAAGACCCTCTATTACTCGGCCCTCGTGGCAGAGCAGACCCTCGACCTGCTGAAGAGCAACCTCCACGACGTGCAGCGTCTCTACGACTTCTCGCAGAAATCGGTCGACGTGGGTGCTTCCGAGCAGGTGAGCGCCGACCAGCTGATGGTGCAGGTGGCTTCTTCCAAAACAGCCATCAAAGGTGCCGAGAACAGCCTCGAGATGCTCTACAACAGCCTCAGGGTGCTGCTCGACCTCGATCCGGACACAAGGCTGGAGCTTACCGAATCACTGGATGAGCTGCTCGACGTGGATGCCGGCCTGGCAATGATGAACGAACAGTTCAACCTCGACAACAACTACAACTACCAGCTTTTGAAAAAGAATGTGGAGCTGGCACGCCAGCAGGTGTCCCTCAACAGGTGGAGCCTCGCCCCGACGGTGAGCCTGGCCTACCAGTACTCTGCAAAGCATAACTTCGGCGAAGGTATGGATATGACCCCTCCGAACACTATGAACGTGATGGTGAGCGTGCCGATCTTCTCGAGTCTTTCCAACACCAAGAAGATCCAGAGCGCCAAGATGTCTTACCAGAAGCAGCTTAACACCCTGGCCGAGACCGAGAACAACCTGCAGATCCAGTACCGCCAGCTCTGCTACAACCTGCAGAACGCCTATTCGCGCTATGTCGACCAGAAGCAGGCTCTCGATGTCAACAAAAGGGTGTTCGACAACATCTCCCGCAAGTATGAGCAGGGCTATTCTTCTGCCCTGGAGATGACGAATGCCAGCACTACCCTGATCAATTCCCAGAGCACATATGTCCAGGCTATCCTTGAATTCGTGAACGCCCAGATAGAGCTCGAAAATCTGTTGAACAATTAAAAACGAAATATAAGTGATGAAGAAAGTTTCTCTGTACGCTCTCTGCGCCCTTGTCCTGATGACAGGTTGCAAAATGAAGCCAATGATGGAAGAGCAGCCGCGTGAAGAACTGGTTGAGGTGGCCCCTTTGGAGAAGTCCACCATCGAAAGAGTGCTGTCCCTTTCCACAACTCTCGAGGGTTACCAGAAGATGGATATAGCACCGTCTGTGACCGGAAGGATCGAACACATATACACCGAAGTGGGAACTAAGGTCGGCGCTGGTTCCAACCTTGTGAGGATGGACCAGAACCAGTACAATACGACCAAGCTGACATACGCCAACCTCCAGCAGGAGCTTGCCCGTATGGAGGCGCTCGTGGCCACCGGTGCGATCTCGCAGCAGGCCTATGACCAGACCAAGCTGAGCTTCGACCAGACAGCCGAAAGCCTCCGCTTCCTCGAGCAGAACACCTATGTGAAGGCCAAGTTCGCAGGCGTCATCTCTGCCAAGAACTACGAGGACGGCGAGCTCTACAGCGGCCAGGCCATCCTGACGCTCACCCAGATCAACGTGCTGAGGGCTCTGGTCAACATTCCCGAGTCCTATTATCCCCAGGTGAAGAAGGGTATGAACGTCACCATCCTCTGCGACATCTTCCCCGGAGAGGAATTCCCGGCAACGATCGACATAGTGTATCCTACCATCGATCCTTCGTCCCACACTTTCCAGGTGAGGATCAAGATACCCAACAGCAGCGAGCGTCTGCGCCCCGGTATGTATGCCTACACAAAGCTCGCCCTCGGACAGGCTGAGGCCACCGTGATTCCTTACCAGAGCGTCCAGAAGCTCACCGGCTCGAACGAAAGGTACATCTACGTCAACGACAACGGAACAGCCCGCCGAGTGTTCGTGCAGCTGGGAGAGAGGTATGACGACAAGATCGAAATCTTCAGCGACGGCGTCAACCCCGGCGACGAGATAGTTGTGACAGGAGCGGAGAAGCTCGTGGACGGCGTTAAACTTAAAATCAACAGGTAATGAGCATCTATAAGAAAGCGATAGACAAGCCCGTCACCACGCTGCTGATC
Source organism: Bacteroidales bacterium (assembly GCA_017650285.1). GTDB lineage: Bacteria > Bacteroidota > Bacteroidia > Bacteroidales > UBA932 > Equibacterium. The sequence goes on along the minus strand of JAGCFF010000061.1, from coordinate 1,034 downwards.
TTCGTGGCGGTGATTGTGCTGGGCCTGTACGCGTTCCGGCAGCTGCCCATCGACCAGTTCCCGGAAATGGATCCGCCGTACATCACGGTGATGACCACCTATCCCGGCGCCAGCGCTTCTGAGATAGAGACCAACGTGACGAGGCTTGTGGAGAACAGCCTCAACTCCGTCGACCACCTCAAGGAGATGACCTCTACTTCCAGGGACAATATGTCCGTGGTTATGCTGGAGCTCGAGTGGGGTACCGACATCGACGAGGTTATGAACGATGTCCGCTCGTTCGTGGATATGTTGAAGGATGCGCTCCCCAGCGGGGCCACCAACCCTTATCTGTTCAAGTTCAGCTCGAGCGCTATGCCCATCATCCAGTATGCCGTGACAGCCAAGGAAAGCTATTCCGGCCTGGAGAAGATTATGAACGACGACCTGATCCCGCAGCTGAACCGCGTGGACGGAATCGGTAATATCTCGGTTTCGGGTGCTCCTGACAGGTATGTATATGTAGATATCGACCAGAACAAGCTGGATGCTTTCGGAATTCCTCTGGAAAGCGTCAGCTCCGCAATCACTTCGAACAACCTGAACCTGTCTTCCGGTCTCATCAAGATGGACAAGGAGCAGTACAACCTGGAGGTGCGCAGCGAATATGTGGAGAGCAGCGAGATCGCCGACGTCGTGGTGACTACCACTCCTGCCGGTGCGAAGGTCTTCGTGAAGGATATAGCCTCGGTGCGTGATACCATCAAGGACCTGACGCTCGACTCGAAGGTCAACGGCGAGGAAGCCGTGACCCTGCTGATCACCAAGCAGACCGGAGCCAACACAGTGCAGATCTGCCGCGATGTGAACAGGGCTATGGCTAGGCTGAAGCGCAACCTGCCTGCCGACATCAACATCGACGTTGTCTACGACTCATCCGAGGAAATCCAGAACTCCATCACTTCGCTGGAGAAATCTATCCTCTATGCGCTGCTGTTCGTGGTGCTGGTGGTGTTCATCTTCCTCGGCAAATGGAGGGCGACGTTCATCATCGG
>JAGCFF010000060.1 GCA_017650285.1 Bacteroidales bacterium | reverse complement strand
TCACTCCAATTCTTGATCTTGAAACTTTTGCGGATCCTGTCCTTTTCTTCCTGAGTCAGCATATGTGTGTTATTTTAGTTTTTTATACTTGAATCGTTTAGGCTCGACATCGCCCAGACGACGTTTCTTGTTCTCTTCATATTCAGAATAGGTTCCTTCGAAGAAATAGACATTGCTGTCGCCTTCGAAAGCCAGTATATGGGTCGCGATACGGTCGAGGAACCAGCGGTCGTGGGAGATCACCACGGCACAGCCCGCGAAATTCTCAAGGCCTTCCTCCAGCGCACGGATGGTGTTCACGTCCACATCGTTGGTCGGCTCGTCGAGCAGCAGCACGTTGGCGCCTTCCTTGAGCGTCAGGGCCAGGTGCAGACGGTTGCGCTCACCTCCGGAAAGGATGCCGCATTTCTTCTGCTGGTCTGCGCCGGAGAAGTTGAAGCGCGAAATGTAGGCCCTGGCATTGACTTCCTTGTTGCCGAGATAGACGAACTCGGAATCGCCGGCCACCGTCTCGTATATGGTCTTGTCGGGATCGATCTTCTTGTGCTGCTGGTCCACGTATGCCAGCTGCACGGTCTCTCCTATCTCAAAGCTTCCGCTGTCAGGAGTCTCAAGCCCCATAATCAGGCGGAAAAGCGTGGTCTTGCCGGCTCCGTTGGGGCCGATGACGCCCACGATGCCTGCAGGGGGAAGCTTGAAGGTAAGATGCTCGAAGAGGAGCTTGTCGCCGTAAGCCTTGCTCACGTCGTTGAACTCGATGACCTTGTTGCCGAGACGGGGTCCGTTGGGTATGTAGATCTCGAGTTTCTCCTCCTGCTGCTTGGTCTCTTCGTTCAGCAGTTTCTCGTATGCGCCCAGACGGGCCTTCGACTTGGCCTGACGGGCCTTGGGAGCCATCCTCACCCATTCGAGCTCACGCTCCAGGGTCTTGGCGCGCTTGCTCTGCTGCTTTTCCTCGATGGCCAGGCGGGCAGTCTTCTGCTCCAGCCAGCTAGAGTAGTTGCCTTTCCAGGGAATGCCTTCTCCCCTGTCGAGCTCCAGGATCCATCCAGCCACATTGTCGAGGAAATATCGGTCGTGGGTCACTGCGATGACGGTACCCTTGTACTGGCGCAGATGCGCCTCGAGCCACTGTATGCTTTCGGTATCAAGGTGGTTGGTAGGCTCGTCGAGCAGCAGCACGTCCGGCTCCTGCAGAAGCAGGCGGCACAGCGCCACCCTGCGCCTTTCGCCTCCCGAAAGGTTGGCAGTCAGGGCATCGGGATCAGGGCACTGCAGGGCGTCCATAGCCCTCTCCAGCTTGCTGTCGATGTCCCAGCCGCCGAGGTGCTCTATCTTCTCGGTCAGTTCTCCCTGCCTCTCGATGAGGGCGGTCATCTGGTCGTCGTCCATAGGCTCGGCGAACTTCATATTCACCTCTTCGTATTCCCTGAGCGCATCCATAACCTCCTGGACGCCTTCCTGCACCACTTCGCGGACAGTCTTGCTGTCGTTCAGCAGAGGTTCCTGCTCGAGGTATCCCACGCTGTAGCCGGGAGCCCAGACCACCTCGCCCTGATAGGACTTCTCAATGCCGGCGATGATTTTCATCAGAGTGGACTTGCCGGCGCCGTTCATACCGACGATGCCGATCTTGGCTCCGTAGAAGAACGACAGATAGATGTCCTTGAGGATTACCTTGTTGTTGTGAGGCAGGATCTTGCCTACCCCGTTCATCGAGAATATTATCTTTTCATCCATAGCGGTTAAGGTTTCACTTGCCGAGCTGCCTGATGATGCAGTCGACGCAGCCGTCGATTCCGAAGCGGCTGCTGTTCAGGCAGAGGTCGTAGCTTGCGCTGTCACCCCACTCCTTGAAAGTATAGTAGTTGTAGTAAGATGCACGGCGGCGTTCGCCCTGGTCGATGTATTTCTCAGCCTCCTTCGCCGACATACCGTCCTTCTCCATTATCCTTGCGATGCGGTCCTGGCGGTCGGCTGTGATGAACACACTGAGCATCCCCTCGCGGTCGCGAAGGACATAGTCAGCGCAGCGTCCGACGAAAATGCCGGAGCCGGTGTCCGCCAGCTTGCGGATAATGTCGCTCTGGGTCTTGAACAGTCCGTCTTCGGAAATCGCGCTGTCCAGCACATAGCTCCGCGTGTCGATGAAATTGCTGTTTTTCTGTCCGAGGAAGTTGGTGAGAAGACCCTTGGATACAGGCTTCTCGTCGTTCTTCTCAAAGAACTCGGCAGACAGGCCGCTCTCACGGGCGGCTATCCATATCAGGTCCTTGTCGTAGACCTTTATGCCAAGACGGCCAGAAAGCCTGTGAGCTATCTCAAGGCCTCCGGCGCCTATCCTCCTTCCGAGAGTTATGATTATCTGTCCTTCCATAACCGTTTATTCTAAGATGGCTTTTTCTTCTTTGCCGAAAGTTTTCATATGGCGGGCTATCATCACGAAGGCGATGACTGAAGCCACGATGTCAGAGGCAGGCATGCTCCACCACACCCCGTCGGTCCCCCACCACATCGGGAATACGATGAGGAACGGCACCAGGAACAGCAGCTGACGGCTCAGCGACAGGAATATCGCCTTGTTCGCGTGTCCGATGCACTGGAAGAAATTGGAGATTACTATCTGGAAACCCACCACCGGGAAGACTGCGACGTCGATCCTCAGTGCGTGCACGGCGAGCTGACGCAGCGACTCGTCCCTCGTGAACAGCGAGACTATGGCCCCGGGAATCAGTTCTCCGCAGAGGAAGCCGAAGGTCGTGGTGACCGTGGCACAGATAATGGTCAGCTTGAGCACCTGCCGCACCCTGTCGTACTGCTTCGCACCGTAGTTGTATCCCGCGATGGGCTGCATACCCTGCGTGAAGCCCAGGTTGAGCATCACGAACAGGAACACTATGCGGTTGATTATGCCATATGCTCCGATGGCCATATCGCCGCCGTGGAACTGGAGCTGCCGGTTGATGAGGATCACTACAAAGCAAGAAGCGACATTCATCAGGAACGGCGCCATACCGATAGAAAGGGAGCGCTGGGCGATCTTTATGTCGAAATGGAAGATCTCGCGGCTGAAATGGATGACGTGGTTCCTGTCATTGAGGATCCCGGTAATCCACACCAGCGCCACTATCTGAGCCAGAAGCGTCGCTATGGCCGCACCCCTTATGCCCATCTTGAGCACGAAGATGAAAATGGGGTCGAGAACGGTATTGAGGCCTACGGCGAGAAGGGTCGTGGCCATCGCCTTGCGGGGCAGGCCGCTGGCCCTCACCACTCCGTTAAGGCCATAGTAGAGATGGGAGATTATGTTGCCGGCAAGTATGATTATCATATACTCGCGGGCATACGGAATCGTCACTTCGCTCGCCCCGAAGAAATACAGGATCGGGTCGAGGAAGATAAGTCCGAGCGCGGTAACGACAACTCCGATGGCGACATTGAGCATCACCACGTTTCCCAGGACCCTGTTGGCCATATAGTAGTTCTTCTGGCCAAGCAGCATCGAGATCAGGGTGGCGGCTCCCACGCCGACCAGGGTACCGAAGGCAGTGGACAGGTTCATCAGGGGGAAGGTGACGGCCAGGCCGGCGATGGCCATAGGTCCGACTCCCTGCCCGATGAAGATGCTGTCGACCATATTGTACAGGCTGGCCGCAGCCATAGCCACAATGGCCGGCATTGCATACTGCTTGAGCAGTTTGCCAACATTCTCGGTTCCCAGTTCGGTAGGAATCATATACCGGTGTCAGAAAATGCTATTTCGACTTGGCTGTAAGGGCGGCAAGTGCGATCGAGTTCAGCTTGGTGTCGATGCTGTCGGCACGGCTTGAAAGCACGCACGGAGCTGCGGCACCTGCTACGATGGCAGCCTGCTTCACACCCTTCATCAGCTGCGAATTGCTCTTGTAGAATACGTTGGCAGACTCGATGTTGGGGAATACGAGGCAGTCGGCGTCGCCGGCAACTTCGCTCTTGAGCTTCTTGATGGCCACGGCTTCGGGGCTGAGCGCAACGTCGAGGGCCAGGGGACCGTCGCCGATGCAGCCTTTGATCTGGCCGCGGTCACATTTCTTGCTGAGGATTGCAGCATCCACGCAGGCCTGCATACCTTCCATCATCTGCTCCGTGGCTGCGATGAATGCAACCTTGGGAGTCTGGATGCCGAAGGCCTTTGCGGTAGCCACCAGATACTTGGTGATGGCTTCCTTCTGCTTGAGGTCGGGAGCGGGGATGACGGCCATATCGCCGAGGATTATGAACTTGGGGTAGTGCGGGTTCTGAAGCACGCTCACGTGGCTCAGGACAGCCTTCGGAGGAAGCAGTCCGCGCTCCTTGTTGAGGATGCCGCGCATATATTTGTCGGTGCTGCAGAGGCCTTTCATAAGGATGTCGCCCTTGCCTTCGTTGATGAGGTCGATGGCCTGGGCGATGCTTGCCAGCTCGTCCTTGTTGTCGACTATCTCGAAAACAGACATATCGATGCCTTCTTTCTCGCAGACAGCCTTGATCATATCGGCGTCGCCCACGAGGGTGGCATCGACGATGCCGAGCGAGCAGGCCTTGTAGGCTGCAGTTATGGTATGGTCGTCGACAGCCCAGGCTGCAACGAGTCTTTTCTTGGGTTTCGAGCGCAGAGCCTCGAACATTTGGTCGAAATTCGTAATCATATTTCAGTATTGTTTAATTGTTTTTCTTCACGTACAGCTTGCTTTCTCTGCTGTTCCTTCACGATTTCCATAGTGTCGGTGGCGATGACCAGCTCTTCGTTGGTAGTCACGGCCATAACCTTGACTTTAGAGCGGCGCTTGCTGAGGACCACGTCCTCTCCCCTTGCGCCCTTGTTCTTCTCGAAGTCGAACTCCACGCCCAGGTACTCGAGGCCGGTGCAAACCAGTTCGCGCACCCTGTCGGAATTCTCGCCGATTCCTCCGGTGAAGATGATCATATCCACTCCGTTCAGCACGGCGGCATATGCGCCGATGTATTTCTTGATGTCGTATGCGAGCTTCCTGAGGGCCAGCTCGGCACGCTTGTAGCCTGATTTCTCGGCATCCACAAGGTCGCGGCAGTCAGACGAGAAGCCGCTCAGGCCCTGCAGTCCGCTCTCCTTGTTCACCAGGTTGTTGACTCCGGCTGCGTCGAGATGTTCCTTCTCCATCAGGAAGGTGACCACTCCGACGTCGAGGTTGCCGCAGCGGGTTCCCATAGTAACGCCTTCCACCGGGGTGAAGCCCATCGAGGTATCCACCGAGCGGCCGCCCTCGATCGCTGTGATCGAGCTGCCGTTGCCGAGGTGGCAGGTGATGAGTTTCGCCTTGTCGAATTCCAGTCCGGCCAGTTTGCAGGCCTTCTCGGCCACATACTTATGGCTGGTGCCGTGGAAGCCGTAACGGCGGATCTTGTATTTCTCGTAATATGAATAGTCGAGAGCATACATATATGCATAATCGGGCATGCTCTGGTGGAAAGAGGTGTCGAATACAGCAACCTGGGGTACGTCGGGCATAAGCTCCTTGACAGCCTTGATGCCGGTGAGGTTGGCCGGGTTGTGGAGCGGAGCGAGCTGGCAGCACTTCTCGATCTTCTCGATCACTTCGTCGTCGACTGCGACGCTCTTGAAGAAGAACTCTCCTCCGTGGGCGACGCGGTGGCCCACAGCCTCTATCTCGGCGAGGCTCGAAAGCACGCCGTAACCGGGGTCTACAAGAATGTCGAGGACGCTCCTGATGCCCTCGGTGTGGTTCAATATCTGTTTCTCTGTCTGATATTTGTCTTTTCCTTCTACTTTATGGGTATGACATGCATTGGGGCTGCCGATGCGCTCGACAAGACCTTTGGCCAGCAGGTTGCTGCCGGCATCGGACATTTCCAGCACCTGATATTTCAATGAGGAACTGCCGCAGTTCAGAACAAGAATCTTCATACTGTCAAATATTATCATTAATCCTTCAAATTTAACAAAAATAAATGATAACTTCGTCGGCAGAGGAGGTTGAAATGG
>JAGCFF010000006.1 GCA_017650285.1 Bacteroidales bacterium | reverse complement strand
GGCCGTGCTGGGAGTGCTCTTCGCCGCCGGCATCAAGCTGCAGGGCGGCAGCATCAAGAAGTTCCTTCCTGCATTCGTCTGCCTCTTCCTGCTGGCAGTCTTCGTACGCCTCATCAGCGCCGAGTTCACCCTCAACCGCTATCTCGAGTGGGCCTTCTGGGCGCTGATAGTCGGCCTGCTGATCTCCAACACCATCGGCGTCCCCGACTGGCTGAAACCCGCCATCCGCACTGAATACTACATAAAGACAGGTCTGGTGATAATGGGCTTCTCGGTGCTGTTCTCCAACATCGCCAAGTTCGGTCTCTACGGCCTCGGCATAGCCTGGATCGTCACCCCCATCGTCATAATATTCATGTGGTGGCTGGGCACGAAGGTCTTCAAGATCGACAACAAGCCGCTGGTGATCACCCTCGCCGCGGCCACAAGCGTCTGCGGAACCTCGGCTGCCATAGCCACCGGAGCCGCTGCCAAGGCAAAGAAGGACGACCTCTCGATAGCCATTTCCATCTCCATCATTTTCACCATCCTGATGATGGTGTTCGAGCCTATGATCATCAAGGCCGTAGGAATGAGCCAGCTGATGGGCGGAGCGCTCATCGGAGGAACGGTGGATTCAACGGGAGCGGTAGTCCTTGCCGGAAACGCGCTCGGCGCCGAAGCCGAGCAGGCCGCCGTCCTGGTGAAGTCCATCCAGAACATCCTCATCGGCTTCATAGCCTTCTTCGTGGCCATTTTCTTTGCCACGAGAGTGGACAAGGGCTCTGAGCGCAAGGTCGGTGCCGGCGAGATCTGGACCCGCTTCCCGAAGTTCATCATCGGCTTCTTCGCAGCATCGCTGATCGCATCGTTCCTGATCCAGCCCATATTCGGCGGCGACCAGGTCAAGGCCATCAACGGAGTGCTCGACCAGTACAAGAACTGGGCGTTCGTGCTTGCCTTCACATCCATCGGACTCGACACCAACTTCAAGTCCATCGCAAAGCAGATGCACGGCGGCAAGGTGCTGTGGCTATATGTCATAGGCCAGGTGTTCAACATCCTGCTCACGCTCTTTGCAGTCTGGTTCCTGCTGTCGGGAGCAGTGTTTGACATTCCGGTCCTCGCGGACTTCAAATAATGGACAGGCGCAAGGCTTTGAAGGTGGCGACCATAGTCGCCTCGGTGCTGACAGTCCTGTGCGCCCTGTATATAATGATAAACGGCCTCGGCCTCTCGGACAAATATGATTTCGGGGCCGGGGCTTACTATTACACCGACATACCGGACTATCAGGATGTCATCCCCGACGACGCATACAGCGCCAGGCTCCCCTACTGGATCTACGTCGTCCTCTTCCTGTGCTGGGGCTTCCTGATGTACCGGCTCTGGGTGTGGATCGACAGAAAAAGATGATTTTCCGTTAACAAATCTTCCCCCAATACGTCTTATTATCAAAACAGTTTTTATGAAAAGGATTGTAGCAACGTTGTTTGTGCTGTTGACAGTGACGGCAGTGTGCCAGGCCCGCAAGACTCCGGGCCGCAGCAGGGTCCAGGGTTTGGTGAACGAGATGAGGGCTGAGGCCAGGCTGGCTGGGATAGATTCGGAAAGGGAGGCTGTGACTCTCCCTGGCATCAAGGTGGTGTCAGAGTCCAACGTGGAGATGGTATCCATCGGCGGCATGGCCCTCAAGTTCGGCAAGATGGTCAGCGGACTGGACAGGGATCTCCCTGTGATGCGAGGAGTCAAGAGTATGACGGTCGTTGACTATGGAGACTGCCCTGCTGCCGTGAAGGACAAGTTCAACGCAAAGATGGCCGGCGAGCTCAGGGGATGCGAACTGCTGATGGAAGCCAAGGACGGCAATGAGAAGATGTCAATCTACGGCACTACTGCCAACGATGGGGAGACCATAAGCGACATCATAATGTTCGTCCCGGAAGACGGAGCGCTGATATGCTTCTTCGGAACCATCTCGGCCGGCGACCTGGCGGAACTTGTCAATTCAACCACAAAGTAGAGCGCGATGGGCATTCCCGAGTTCAAGGCTGTCTGGCTTCCGCTTGAAAGCGCTTTCTACCGCGTAGCCCTCTACATACTGGAGGATGCGGAAGATGCGGCGGATGCAGTCCAGGACCTTTACATCAGGCTCTGGATCGCCCGGGACAGGCTGGACGGGGTGAAGCAGCCCAAGGCCTACGGACTCGCGATGCTCCGCAACCTCTGCCTCGATCGCCTGCGTCACGCCAAGGTTGCAAGGAGCGAACCGCTGAACGCAGTGGAGTTCCGCATCGCAGACGACGATTCGGTGCTGGCGGCGAGAGAGAGCATCAGGGCTGTGGAAAAGGCGATTGCCAGGCTGCCCGACAATCAGCAGAAAGTACTCCGGATGAGAGTGTTTGAAAATATGGAATATGAAGACATCGCCTCGGCGACCGGGTTCAGCGAAGGAAGCCTGAGGGTGATGCTGAGTGCAGCAAGAAAGACTCTTAGAAAACTATTGGAAAATGAAGGATATTGAAACTGTCGGCAAACTGTCTCTGGAAGAGCTGGAAGCCATTTCGAACGATGAGACCCTGCTCGGCGGCGACGCCGGGGCGAACGGGGTCATCGCCAAGCTTGAGATTGCTGAAGAGGCGAAAGGAAAGTCTTCGCGCAAGGTCTATGTCAGCTGGATCAGCGGCATAGCTGCGACTTTCATCCTGATGCTCGGCATCGGCCTGGCGCTGCAGTCAAGCCGCGGTCCCAAGGACACCTTCGACGACCCGGCCCTCGCATATGCCCAGGTGCAGGCTGTCTTCCGCCAGATCGGTTCGGGAGTGCAGCAAGGCAGGGATGCGGTCTATGAGAGCGAAAAGGCCATTTCTGACAATGTGGAAAAAACAATAAATAAAATACGATGAAAAAGATTCTGTTATCAGTTGTTCTCGCAGTGTTGTCTGTGAGTGCGTTTGCCCAGACCGGCAAATCCCTTTACGAGAAATATTCCGACCTCGACGGCGTGGAGGCTGTGTACATCAGTCCTGCAATGTTCAAGATGATCGGCCGCCTCAGCATCGACCTCAAAGACCAGGACGCTGTGGACATAAGCAACATCATCCGCTCGATGAAGGGTATGTACATTCTCAATATCCCCCATTCAGGCCCTGCAACCCAGCTGGCCGGCGAGGTGTCAAGGATGATCCGTGGCGGCAACTACGAGCTGCTGATGGAAGCCAAGGACAGCGGCGAGCGTATGCAGATGTTTACGAACGGCGATGACAACATCATCAGGAGTTTCGTGATGCTGGCCACTGACGGCGATGAAACTTCATTCATCTGCTTTGACGGCGACATCCTCCGCGAGGACTTCGAAAGAGTGGTCGTCAACTCAGATTTCTAACATATATCCTTTATTGCTGTAAATCCCTTTCCCGATTATCGGGAGAGGGATTATTTTTATTATATTTGAAGAATACTAAACACTGTTACCGCTATAATGAAACAACTGATAGAATGTGTTCCCAATTTCAGCGAAGGCCGCGACAGGAACGTCATCGACTCCATAGTCAAAGCCATTGCTGACACGCAGACTCCCGACGGCCGCACGGTCAGCGTGCTGAACGTCGATCCCGGACAGGCCACGAACCGCACCGTCGTCACCTTCATCGGCGAGCCCGACGCTGTGTGCGAAGCTGCCTTCCGCGGAGCGGCCAAGGCCCAGGAGCTGATCGATATGCGCCTCCACCACGGAGAGCATCCCCGTTCCGGCGCTACCGACGTGCTGCCTCTGGTTCCGGTGAAGGGCATAACCCTCGAGGAGTGTGCCGTCCTTGCCCGCAGACTCGCCGAAAGGATGTACAAGGAGCTGGGTATCCCCTGCTACTGCTACGAAGCCGCTGCCTTCAGACCCGAGCGCCGCAACCTTGCTGTATGCCGAGCCGGCGAATACGAAGCCCTTCCCGAAAAGATGGCTGACCCTGAGCGCAGGCCGGACTTCGGTCCCGCAGCTTACGACGATGTGACAGCACGCAGCGG
>JAGCFF010000059.1 GCA_017650285.1 Bacteroidales bacterium | reverse complement strand
CAGTTCGGTCTCTATCTGTTGTGGGCGAAGGAAATTTGAGGAGGTCTGTCCTTAGTACGAGAGGACCGGGATGGACGAACCACTGGTTTACCGGTTGTGGCGCCAGCTGCATCGCCGGGTATCCACGTTCGGTAAGGATAAGTGCTGAAAGCATCTAAGCACGAAGCCGGCTCCAAGATGAGATTTCCATAGAGGGACGTGGGAGACTACCACGTAGATAGGCCGCAGGTGTAAAGGCAGCAATGTCAAAGCCGAGCGGTACTAATAGCCCGAAAGCTTCGCAGCGCGCAATGCGCGAAGGGTGAGGTGGACACTGAAAAACACGAAAGAAACAAAGAGCTTACAAGACTGCAAGCTAGCTTTGTGACGCAGCAGGAGAATGAGTACGTGCAGCGTTGTTTCTCTCAACAAGATATACTGCAGGAGAGCGTGAAAGTTCTCCTGTGGACAAATTAAGGCGGTTATAGCGGTGAGGATCCACCTCAAACCATTCCGAACTGAGAAGTTAAGCTCACTTGCGCCGATGATACTGCGATACCATGTGGGAAAGTAGGAAGCCGCCGTCTTTCAAGCAAGGCCTCTGCCGATTCGGCAGGGGCCTTTTTTTATGCTTGAAAGACGCCGGCTTCCTGGGAAGCCTGCTATTTAACAGGGGGCTCTGCCCCCTAACACCCCTGCGGCGCAAGCGCCGGCAGCTGAAGCTGCTGATTCCTGCACACGATGCATAATCATTCATAAGGTAGCTCGCCATAGCAGAAAGAAGGTCTGAGGGAACATGGCCACCCCGGCCAGGGAAGAGGGAGGTTGCCTGCTGGATACGAGTTCTGCAAAGCAGGACGAAGTAGACAGTAGGAGGGTACGAAGGAGCGCAGCGACTGAGCTTCCCGAAGACCTTGCTTTCTGTGGAAAGGGCGAGCGGGTTGTGAGCAGGCGCTATATCTTGCTGCGATGGGGTAGGTCCTGTGGATAGGTCGGGACCTACCCCGCGAATCGGCCTCCTGGTTACTTGTTGTGGTGTAAGTCCGGACCATTTCATTGGACCTACCCCAAAATCGACCCGGACCTACCCCGAAGACCTTGCTTTCTGCGGCAACGCGAGCCGGTGAGCTATAGTGTCCAGAAGCTGACTTTTCCGGATTATTTGCTACTTTTGTAGGTTATGACGAATATTGCGAGGCCCTGTTATGATTGAGCTGAAAAACATATACAAAACATACCACACGGCATCTCCGGTGCAGGTTCTCAAAGGAATCAACCTGAGCGTGAAAGAAGGCGAACTCGTGAGCATAATGGGCGCCTCCGGTTCAGGCAAGAGCACCCTGCTGAACATCATCGGAATCCTCGACAACTACGACGAAGGAGAATACCGTCTGGCAGGAAGACTGATCAAGGATCTGTCCGAAGACGACGCCTGCATGATGCGCAACGAACTCATCGGCTTCATCTTCCAGTCATTCAATCTCATCGGCTTCAAGAACGCAATGGAAAACGTGGCCCTGCCGCTGTATTACCGAGGCGTCAAAAGAGCCGAACGCAACGAGATGGCTATGGAATATCTGGAAAAAGTCGGCCTGCAGGACCACTGGGACCACCTTCCCAACCAGATGTCCGGCGGTCAGTGCCAGCGAGTTGCGATAGCCAGGGCACTCATCTCGCAGCCCAAGATCATACTTGCCGACGAACCGACCGGAGCCCTCGACTCCAAGACAACCCAGGAAGTCATGAATATCCTCCTGCAGCTTAACCGCGAGCAGGGGCAGACCATAGTCATCGTAACACACGAACAGGATATAGCAAACCAGACAGACCGCCGGATATTCATCAAAGACGGTGTAATCTATAAAGACGAGATGTAGCGACTATGCGCGACCTGTTTGCAGAAATATTCTCATCAATGCGCCACAGCAAGACCAGACTCCTGCTGACCGGGCTTTCTACGGCCTGGGGAATATTCCTGCTCATCGTACTGCTCGGAACAGGCAATGGCATACTCAACGGCATCTCCAATGCCTGGCTCAACGAAGACGACAACGTAGTCACCATCGAGCCGTCCACCACGATGCTGCCCTACGAAGGACTTCCCGTGGGCAGGAGCATCAACATCACGGAAGAAGACGGACGCTCGCTCCAGAACACTTTCCCCGACAACATAGAAGGTTTCGTGCCGGAGCTCGACCTTGACGTGACGGTCAGCTACCGCAACAAATATTCTGAAACCGACATAGCAGGGTTCTATCCCGGCTATGAGAAAGTCCGCAACAATGTCATCCTTGCAGGCAGGAACATAAACGACATAGACATAGCATCCCAGAGGAAGGTCTGCCTCGTGTCTACGAACCTCTGCAAAAGGATCTTCCCCGGCGACGAGCCCCAGGATATCGTGGGCCGCACCGTTTCAGTCAACGAAGTGGCCTTCACAGTGGTGGGAGTCTACAGGCCCGCGAAGTCATATAACGTCTCAAGGACTGTGATTGCGCCTTTCACTACCATCAAGTCGCTGTATTTCGACAACGACGACATATCCAAGCTCTCCGTGACAGTGGTAGGCCTGAATACAGAAGCCCAGAACAATGCCTTCGT
>JAGCFF010000005.1 GCA_017650285.1 Bacteroidales bacterium | reverse complement strand
GGATATTGGAGTTGTATCGCAGCGGTGAGCGCAACCAGGCGTTCAACCTGCTTGTGCGCCAATACGGCGAACAGCTCTACTGGCACATCCGCAAGCTCGTCGCCAGCCACGAAGATGCCAACGACCTGCTCCAGAACACCTACGTCAAGGCCTGGAACGCGATGGACACCTTCCGCGAAGATTCCAAACTCTACACCTGGCTCTACCGCATCGCCACCAACGAGGTGCTGACCTTCCTCAACCGCAAGAAGATCATCGGCTTCCTCTCGATCAACGCCAACGAGGCCGCCTTCGAGCGCAAGCTTGCCGCCGACGAGAACTTCAACGGCACCAAGGTTCAGCTTTCGCTGCAGAAAGCTGTGGCCAAGCTGCCCCCCAAGCAGAAGGTGGTTTTCTCTATGCGCTACTGGGAAGAAATGAAATATGAGGATATGGCGGAAGTGCTCGGAACCTCCGCCGGAGCCCTCAAGGCATCATACCACCACGCCTACCAGAAGGTTGTGGATTACCTGAAAAAAGATTTGGATATAGAAAATTAAACCTTCTGTGTTATCGATAGTCTAAAAACACGAGCAATGAAAAACAACATCGACATATTACAGAAAGAAGAGTTCAAGCAGAACCCCTTCAACGTGCCCGAGGGATACTTCGCCTCGCTGGAGGATTCCCTGCGCGACAAGGTGTTCGTCACCGAGAAGAAGCCTGCAGGTTTCGTCGGCGTACTCAAGCCCGCCCTTATGATGGCCTGCTCGTTCGCCGTGATCCTGGGCCTCGGCTACGGCATCCTGTCAATGACCGGTTCTCTCTCTTCGCAGCAGTCGCAGATGTCGGAATATGACGAGATCGCGGCAGCCGTCGAGAACCTCAACCCGGCTCTGTTCGAATATCTTGACGAGTTGGATTTCGACAGTTATCAGGCTCAGTTCACTCCCTCTGACGAAGAAATCCTCGATTACTTCGCAACTCCGTCGACAGATGCCGTGCTCTACAATTATCTGGCATCTATCCAATAAGAATATTTAAAATGAGAAGATTTATAGCAATATTACTGGCACTGTGCGCTCTTTCGCTGACATCCTTTGCACAATGGATGCCGCAGAACGATTCTGAACAGGCCCGCAGGCAGGGTGCAGAGCGCATCAATGCCGCGAAGGTTGCCTTCTTCACCCAGCAGCTCGACCTGTCGGTCGACGAGGCCCAGAAATTCTGGCCTGTATATAACGAATACAACAAGGAGGTCGAAGAAGTGCGCAACGCCATCCGTATGGCCACTATGACGATGAACAACCCTTCCAAGAAGGCTGACGAGCTCAGGGCTGCCCTCAAGTCCTACTCCGACTCCCAGAAGAAGGAAGCCCAGGTCACCGAGCAGTACATCAACAAGCTGCTGAAGATCCTCCCCGTAGAGAAGGTGGCCAAGGTCTTCACTACCGAAGAGATGTTCCGTATGCAGCTGCTCTATCAGTTCCGTCAGGGCGGTCCCGGCGGGAACGCCGCTCCCGGACAGGGTGCCGGCAACCCCGGAGGCAACAACGGCAACAGGTCTCCCTGGCAGAGGAACAACAATAACAACCAGAAATAAAGTTTTTCATAAGTAAATAAAAAACCACCGGCCTGCTTGGGACCGGTGGTTTTTTGTATGGCAGTCAGCCTGCTATTTCAGCATAGCCTTAACCTGCTCATAGACATTGGCTGCGGTGAAGCCGAGCTTCTCGTCGAGCACCTTGTAGGGAGCTGAGAATCCGAATGAGTTCAGGCCCCATACCTTTCCGCCGGCACCCACCAGACCTTCGAGGGTCACGGGCAGACCTGCGGTCATACCGAATTTCTTCTTGTTGCCCGGGAGGATGCTGCGCTGGTAAGCCTTGCTCTGGCTGCGGAACAGACCTTCCGAAGGAACGCTGACGATGCGGCACTTGATGCCGTCGGCGCGGAGGAGTTCTGCACCTGCCACGAGGGTAGATACCTCAGATCCTGATGCGAGGAGGATCACGTCGTAGTCGGCGTCGGAACCTGCCACTACATAAGCACCCTTGGCTGCCTGGCTGTAGTCGTTGCCTGCGGGCAGGGTCTTGATGTTCTGGCGGCTGAAGATGAGGCCGGTGGGAGAAGTGGTGTTCTCCATGGCGAGCTTCCAGGCCTGGGTGGTCTCGTCGCTGTCTGCGGGACGCAGCACGAGCATCGAGTTCTTGCCCCTGTGGGTCTTGAGTTTCTCCATAAGGCGGATCTGTGCCTCCTGCTCCACGGGCTCGTGGGTCGGGCCGTCTTCACCTACGCGGAATGCATCGTGGGTCCAGATGAACTTCACGGGCACTTCCATCAGGGCTGCCATACGGACTGCGGGTTTCATATAGTCGGAGAATACGAAGAAGGTACCGCAAGCCGGGATGACACCGCCGTGCAGGGCCATACCGATGCAGCAGCAAGCCATAGTGAGCTCAGCCACGCCTGCCTGGAAGAACGAGCCGCTGAAGTCGCCTTTCACCATACTTGTGGTATGTTTCAGGAAACCGTCGGTCTTGTCGGAGTTGCT
>JAGCFF010000058.1 GCA_017650285.1 Bacteroidales bacterium | reverse complement strand
GACTTCTGGGTAGAATGGTACAATCAGCAGGGCGACACCCTCAAGAGCGTTTCCGGAGGCAACCACTCCGGATGCATGACCATAGAGGAGAAGGACGGGGTTCCGGTTGTCACGTCATTCGAACAGACCGTCGACGGAGCCGGCAACGACGAGAGCGCAAGGCGCATTTTCGGCAGCCACTACGATGCGTTCCACGACATACACTCGCACCAGGCAGTGCGCGACGCGAACCGCAAGGAAGCCATAAGGGATTACTGCAAGCGCAACGGACTCGATGTCAGTTACTATCAGGATTATGGCTGGCCTGCTGTCGATATCAGATAGATTTACTATTTTTGTTAACAATTATTAACCTAACAACGATAAAATGAAAAAACTATTAAGCACTGCCCTGCTGCTCCTCGTGTTCATCGGCGCAGCCGGACAAGAAAAGACGGAAATCGTAAAAACAGGCCTCAACTTCGGCCCCCTGCCCGCCGTCGGCTATTCTTCCGACCTCGGCTGGCATTACGGTGCCCTCTCTGACATCTACTGGTATGGCGACGGTTCCACCTACCCCGACTATATCTGGAAGGCCAATGTAGAGATTTCCAAATATTCGAAGGGCAACACCGTCCTTCACAGTTTCTTCGACAGCAAATACCTCATTCCGGGCCTGCGTATCTCCGCAGCGGTTTCGTGGTTCGGCAACAAGACCACCAACTTCTACGGATTCAACGGCGCCGCATCGGTCTATGACCCTGCGAAGGATCTCATCACCGAGACCGGCCAGGGTTTCTACCTTATGCGCCGCGACATCTTCCGCATCCAGACCTGCCTCCAGGGCCAGATCGGCGACAGCAATTGGGGTTGGGCAGGCGGCCTGACCTTCTGGAGCATCAAGACCGGGCACGCCGTCAACGAAGGCCTGAACTACAACGACGACTTCTCGCTGTATGATGCATATGTGGCCGGCGGAGTTATTCCCGAGGCAGAGAAGGAAGGCGGCAAGCACCTCGAGGTGAAGGCCGGAGTCGTATACGACACCCGCGACCACGAGAACAACCCGACCAGGGGTACCAACCTCGAGCTCTATATGTTCGGCAGCCCCGACATCATCTCCAAGCACGACAACAACTACCTGAAACTCGCCGTGCACCTGAAACAGTTCGTTCCGCTGGCTGACCGCCTGGTATTCGGAACCCACCTGGCCTATCAGGGCATCATAGCAGGCAACGCTCCCTTCTATATGCTCCAGACCATCCAGGCCATCAATATGAAGCAGATCAACACCGAAGGCCTCGGTTCTACCTGCACCCTCCGCGGTACGGTGACCAACCGTCTGCAGGGTAACGGCTACGCCTGGATGAACAACGAGCTCCGCTGGAGCTTCGCCAAGTTCCACTGGATCAACCAGAACTGGACCCTCGCCCTCAACCCGTTCTTCGACCTCGGTATGGTCGTACAGCCCTACCGTCTCGACCAGCTGAAGAATCTCTCTGAACTCTACTATTCAGGCAACCCCGAGAAGCTCCATATGAGCGCCGGTTCAGGCCTTCACGTGATAATGAACCAGAACTTCAACATCAACTTCGAGTTCGGCAAGTGCTTCGATCCCAACGACGGCACCGGCCTCGGCATCAACATCGGTCTGAACTACATCTTCTAGCCTATGAAAAAGCTTCTCAACGCAGCTTTGCTGCTGCTTGTCGCACTATCCCTGAACAGCTGTCTGGCCGGCAAGTTCATGTGCAACTACGCGCTCAAGCCCACTCCTCACGGCGTGGACGACATCGAGCGCACCCGCTACAAGGCCGATTCCCTTCTGGCCGGCAGCACGGCCTGGTATGACAACCTCAAGTCCCAGGGCATACTGAAAGACATCTATGCCGACGGATACCACGGAAAGAAAGTCCACGCAGTCTACGCTCCGGCGAAGGATCCTGCGAATGCCAACGGCACCGCGATAGTCGTTCACGGCTACACCGACAACCACTATGTATTCCTCTATCTGGTGCGTATGTACCGCGACGAACTCAACTATAACGTGATGGTTCCGGACCTCCAGTACCACGGTTACTCGGAGGGCGACGCAGTCCAGATGGGCTGGTTCGACCGCTTCGACGTGGAGATGTGGGCCGAAAAGGCGCACGAGATCTTCAAGGACGACTTCACCGTCGTGCACGGCGTGTCGATGGGTGCAGCCACCACTATGATGATGAGCGGCGACAACCTGCCCGACTACATCAAGGCATTCGTCGAGGACTGCGGCTACAGCTCAGTATGGGACCAGTTCGCTTCGAATCTTAACGACACTTTCCACCTGCCGCCCTTCCCCATCCTCAACAGCGCCAACATCGTCTGCAGGAAACGCTACGGCTGGGACTTCAAGGAAGCTTCGTCTGTCAACCAGCTTGCCAAGTCCTATCTGCCGATGCTCTTCATCCACGGCGACGCCGATGACTTCGTTCCCTTCGAGCATCTGCAGAAGAACTACGACGCCAAGACTGCAGGATACAAGGAAATGTGGGTGGCCGAAGGTGCCGTACACGCAAACGCCTATGCGAAGCATCCCGAGGAATATACCCGCAGGGTATCGGAATTCCTGAAAAAAGTAAAAACCCTCCAGATCGACGACTTGTATTAACATACTATGAAAACTAAGTACATCCTTATTCTGACCCTGCTTGCGGCTGTCTCTTGTTCCCCCAGGCAGAGCAATTCCAATGAGATACAACTCCCCACTATGGGCTGGAGCTCGTGGAATACCTACAGCGTCAACATCTCCGACTCCCTGATCATGAGCCAGGCAGATGCGATGGTATCGACAGGACTGGCCGACGCCGGCTACAACCACATCAACATCGACGACGGTTATTTCGGAGGCCGCGATCCCCAGACCGGCCAGCTGCTCATCCATCCCACACGATTCCCCAACGGAATGAAGAAGGTCGTGGACCACATCCATTCCCTCGGCCTCAAGGCCGGAATCTACAGTGACGCCGGAGCCAACACCTGCGGAAGCTACTACAACCGCGACACCATCGCCCGAGGCGTGGGCCTTTACGGCCACGACCAGCAGGATGCCGACTACTTCTTCAAGGAGCTGGGATTCGACTTCATCAAGGTGGATTTCTGCGGCGGCAACGCACCCCAGAACTCAGACCGTCTGGCCCTCGACCCTCAGGAGCGCTATACCGCCATCCGCAAGGCCATCGACAACACCGGACGCAAGGATGTCAGGCTGAACGTATGCCGCTGGGATTTCCCGGGTGTATGGGTTCGTGACGTGGCCATCTCCTGGCGTATGTCCCACGATATCGGCGACCGCTGGCAGTCTGTCAAGAGCATCATCGGCCAGAGCCTCTACCTTTCGGCTTATGCAGGTGGCGGACACTACAACGATATGGATATGCTCGAGGTCGGCCGCTCAATGAGCAGCGAGGAAGACAAGACCCATTTCGGAATATGGTGCATAATGTCATCTCCCCTGCTGATCGGCTGCGATATGACTACCCTTCGTTCAGAGGCCTTCGACCTTATGACCAACCGCGACCTCATCGCTCTCGACCAGGATCCCCTGGGCCTCCAGGCCTATGTGGTCCAGCACGAAGGTGAAACCTATGTTCTCACCAAGGACATCGAGGAGCGTTTCGGCACCGTCCGTGCAGTGGCCTTCTACAACCCTGCCGACGAGCCCTGCCATATGGGCATCGACCTCAAGGACCTTGACCTCGCAGGCGGAGCCGCTGTACGCGACCTCTTCGAGCGCAAGGACATCGGCAACATCACCGACCGTCTGGAAGCTGACGTTCCCGCCCACGGCGCACGCATCTACCGCGTAGCAGCAAAACAGAGGCTGGAACGCGTGCGTTACGAGGCCGAGACCGCCTGGCTGAGCGACTACCAGGAGCTCTACAACAACCAGGCTTTCAAGACTGCCACCTACACTCCGGTTGCTGAGTGCTCAGGCGGAATGGCTGTCACACAGCTCGGTTTCAAACCCACCAACGACATCCAGTGGCGCGACGTCTGGAGCCCTAAAGGCGGCGAATACAAGCTCACCCTCCGCTGCCTGACCAGCGAGCCCCGCGGCAGCATGATCTACCTGTCCGACAATCCCGACAATGCCCGTCAGGTCAGGGTAGCTCCCGCCGAGGAATGGCAGGACGTTGAAGTCACAGTGAACCTCAAGCCCGGTCTGAATACCATCAGGATCGCCAACGACCGCAGCGGTATTCCGGATATAGACTATATGGAACTCCAGCCGCTGAGATAGCCGGCCGGGTTTTCAGACAATTACTCAGAAACCGTTGTCAGATAATTCTGGCAGCGGTTTTTGATATTCTCGCGAAGGCTGTCGCCGTACCAGCGGATCTCGAAGGTGTGGTAGCAGCCGTCCTTGAAATAGGGTTTCCAGGCATAGCCTGTCCCTTCGAAACCATCCACCAGCAGAAGTTTGGATTCCTGGTCCAGCGTAACGGTCAAAGTGTCGAAGAGGACGGCAGGCGTAGAGTCGGTAACCCAATTGACGGGATTGATCGCAACGGCGTTGCCTTCGCTGACGAGCGGAGTCGCATCCTCGGGGTCTTCCACAGAGTTGTAGCAGATGGTAACGCCGGTGTCATCAGGGCCCGTGGCAGGGATTATCGAGCCGTATTTCTCGACTTCGTCCTGGGTTATCTTCCATCCCAGCACATAGGCGGCGACCATACGTTCGTGGAGGCTCTCAGGCATTTCCTTGAGAAGCTCCACGAGGGCCTGCCCGCCCTGGCTGAAGCCGGCCAGCACGAAAGGCCTCCCTTCGTTATAGTTCTCGATATAGTATTTGAAGGCCGCGCTCACATCTCCCTTGGTCAGCGCAAAGCGGCTTTCGATCAGGGCCGGGTCGAGATAGGTCTCCATCGAAATCTGGCGGTAGTACGGCGAGTAGTAATTCAAGTCGCCTGAAAGGATGGCGTCCACCCCTTCCATTTCCTCCCGCATACTGTGGCAGGCAGCCGAGTCCGATGCCCAGGCAAAGTGGACGGCCGCACCGTCCTTCTCATAGTCGAAGGTCGAAGTCGAAGCTATGTAGAACAGGTCTATGTCGCTTCCGCGGTCGGTGATGTACCATTCCGCAGACTTGGCATAGTCCGGTGCGTCAGGGATTATTTCCTTGGGGCGGCAGGAAACTGCCAGGGCCAGCAGGACGGCCAGTATCAACAGTCTTTTCATAAGGTCAGCGTTTTTCCTCTTTCATTGTAAGTCCCATAAAGAATATGGAGAGCAGGCAGGCTGCAATCAGAAGTACGAAAGTCCAGCCCCAGCCGGCATTCTGTGCCACGAGGCCGATGACGGTGTTGGCCAGCAGGAAGGTTCCGAGGAAGTAGCCGAAGAAACCGGTGAGTCCTGCGGCAGTGCCGGCGGCATTCTTCGGGGCAAGGTCGAGAGCCTGGACACCGATGAGCATCACCGGTCCATAGATGAAGAAGCCAATGCCGATGAGGCAGATTATCACTACGGTAAGGTTGTCGATGAACGCCCAGTAGAGAACCACGAACACCATCACGAGCGCCATGAAGAGCATAGTGGGGAGAGCCCTCGTTCCCTTGAAAAGATGGTCGGACAGCCAGCCGCAGAGAAGAGTGCCGGGGATTGCGGCAAACTCATAGGCGAAGTAGGCCCAACCCGCGCTCTTGAGGTCTATGCCCTTCTCCGTGAGGATGGTCGGAGCCCAGTCGAGGCAGCCGTAGCGAACCATATATACGAAGGCGTTTGCGAGGGCTATGAACCAGAGGAACTTGTTGTTGAGCACGTGAGAGAAGAATATCTCCTTCGCAGAAAGGGTCTGCTCGTGCTTCTCGGAGTAGTTCTTGGGATAGTCGTTCCTCCAGGCCTCTACCGACTGCAGGCCGCAGGACTGCGGCGTGTCGCGCAGCAGCACATATGCCAGCAGGGCTATGAACAGGGCCACGGCGGCAGGGAACGCGAAGGTTCCGATGAGGAAGTAAAGCTCCTCGTGGGTGCCGTAGAACCAACTGCCGAACCAGGCGGCGCCGTAGGTAGCCATAGGGCCGACAAGCGCTCCACCCACATTGTGGGCGCAGTTCCATATGCTCATCATAGTGCCGCGTTCTCCGGGAGAGAACCAGTGCGTCATCACACGGCCGCAGGGAGGCCAGCCCATTCCGTTGAACCAGCCGACAAGGCAGTTCAGCACACCCATCACCAGGATGGCGAGCCCCTTGTTCTCAGCTCCTATGAACTGGATGGGGACTATCATAAAGCACATCGAGATGGCGGTCAGTATCAGGCCGAGCGGAAGGAACACGCGGGCGTTCGAGCGGTCTGAAACACTTCCGTTAAGGAACTTCGACAGCGCGTATGCGGCTGCATTCAGACCCAGCACGAAACCCAGCTCGGTCTTCTGGAATCCGAGCGGCACCATAGCCGGGATGGCCATAGAAAGGTTCTTGCGGACAAGATAGAAACCGGCGTAGCCTATGAAGGCGCCGATGAACACCTGCAGACGCAGACGCTTGAATTTGGCATCGGCCTCGGGGCCGGTCTGTGCAGGCTTGTATTCGGGTTGCTTGAGGAATTTCAGCATTATCTTACAGTCTCAATAAGTATGTCAGGATAATTTGAAATAATGGCCTCCACGCCGCATTCCACGAGGCGGCGCATCTCGTCAGGATCGTCCACTGTCCACGGCACGACTCCTATTCCGTGATCGTGGCACCACTTCACATTCTCGGGAGTGACTACGCTCGACTCCGGGCTCCACCATTGGGGCTTGAATTCGAGCTTGCCGAGCAGGACCTCGATGTCGCCTCCTTCATAGGCTTCGGTCAGATACGACAGGATTACATCCGGCCACTTGGCGTGCATATAATTGAGAGCGCGCGTGTCGAAACTCTGGACTATGAGACGGTCGCCGAGATGCTTCGAAAGAAGCAGTGGAATGCAGGTGTCACAGAAAAGTTTGTAGTCAGGCCACAGTGTGCCTTCTCCGTCACCGGGCCAGGACTTGATCTCGATGTTGTAGTTCACAGGCTTGAGGCCGATCTGCTGTGCATAGGCTTCGCTGAAGTCGATCAGGTCGCCTGCGAGCGGCTTCACCTCGTGTATCTTGGCCTGCGTGGGCCAGCGGTCCACGTGTCTAAGCCCTACCTCGTACTTGGCGATGCTGTCATAAGACATAGTGAAGAGGTATTCCTTCGGGTCGCTTTCGGCGATGAGAGAGCCGTCAGGCCTGATGGAATAGCGGGGATGGAAATAGCTGTCGTGGGAGACTACCACGTCGCAGTCCTTGGACAGTTGCAGGTCGAATTCAAGGGTGTTTACGCGAAGGTCGAGGGCGTTCTTCATTGCGGAGAGCGTGTTCTCCGGCATCAACCCGGCGCCTCCCCTGTGGGCCTGCACGTCTATGACCGGCTTGTGGGAGCACGCTGCAACAGCAGCGCAGCAGACAATCAGAAGTATTCTTTTCATAGGTCAGGTGGTTCATTTAATCATACTAAGGTAACTTATTTGCACGTGATTTCGCTCTCTCCTTAACATTTTTCGTATCAGTACGTCTTTTTTATTGTAAGATCGCCAACCTTTCGAGACACTTTTTCGTTATTATTGTGTAGTTTTTTTGAAAGGACTGCGTCTAATGTGCAAAAACACAAACAAAGCAGAAATGAAGAGATTGTTTTTAGCAATGATTATGGTGCTGACCGCGATGACGGCCGGCGCAAAAGAAGACTGGAGAGGAAAAGTAGTGGACTCGAACGGAAATCCCGTGGCTTATGCCAACGTAGCCGTGCTGTCCAGGATGGATTCAACTGTAGTATGCGGAGCCGTTACGCAGGATGACGGTACGTTCAACATAATCACAGATGAAACCGACGGAATAATGATGGTAGTGATGCTGGGTTACCAGACACAGTATCTTGCACCGGTGGACGGAATGGTAGTTACGCTGGCCGAAGACACCCAGATGCTGGAAGGAGCCGCGGTGACTGCAGTGATGCCCGTCACAAAACTCACTGGCGAAGGCCTGCAGACCAATGTGCGCGGCTCTGTCCTGGAGAATGTCGGCACGGCGAATGACGTACTTGCCAAGACTCCGGGTCTTGTGACCGGCCAGAACGGCCTCGAAGTCATCGGCAAGGGCTCCCCGCTGATATATATAAACGGACGCAAGGTGACGGACGCGAATGAACTGGTCCGCCTGCAAAGCAACGAGATCCAGAGCATCGAGGTCATCACGAACCCCGGGGCCCAGTACGACGCAAGCGTCCGCTCCGTGGTGCGCATCAGAACCATCCGCCGCCAGGGTGACGGATTCGGTTTCAACCTCACGCTCTCCGACGCCCAGTCCCTGAGAAGGTCGGATTTCAACGACCCCGCAGCCAACCTGAGCCTTAACTACCGCACCGGCGGTGTGGACATCTTTACCAGCATCAACTACGACAAGAGCCATTATATGCAGCTGAGCGATGCAGAGAAGAGATCCACCGGCACACCGGAGTTCCTCGACCAGGCAACTATCGACGGTATGGGAATGGTGCGCAGTCTCGGCGGCAGCTCCGGCATCAACTGGCAGATGGCAGACAACCACTTCTTGGGCGGAAAGGTGGAATGGGGACGCAGTCTCAGCCAGGAGAGCCGTACCCTGATCACCGACAAGGTGCATCGCGACGGCGTGCTGGTTGACGACATAAGAACCCTCACGGAAGACAGATTCGGAGATATCACTCCCTACAACATAGGCACCAATGTCTATTACAACGGCACTGTCGGCGGCAAGCTGAACATCGACTTCAACGCCGACTATTTCACCAATGTCAGCACCACCCTCAGCAATTCTGACGAGACCAGCGGCATGACACACGATGCAAAGGTCAGCACCAGCTCCGACAGCCGCAACCGGATGTATGCCACCAAACTGGTCCTGTCCTATCCTGTTCTCGTCGGACAGCTCCAGCTCGGCACAGAGGAGACATTCTCCCGCCGGTCAGACAAATACTCCCTCACCGGCATTACGGTGCCTGCTTCAGACGCCAGCGTGAAGGAGGACAATATCGCAGGTTTCGCATCATACGCCTTCTATCTGCCCAAAATCGGACAGATAAGCGCCGGAGTCCGCTACGAGCACGTCCTCTATGTATACGAGGATGCCCTGGCCCATCAGAACGACATCAGGCGTTCCTACGGCAACTGGTTCCCTACCGTTTCGTATGCCAACGCCTTCGGTCCCGTGCAGCTGCTGCTCAACTACAGCGCCAAGACTCTCCGCCCGGACTTCTCGATGCTCTCCAGTGCAGTACGCTACAACAGCCGCTACCTGTGGCAGAGCGGAAACGCTGCCCTGCAGCCTCAGACAATGCACGACGTGAGCCTTACCGCAGTGTGGAAATTCATTGCCCTCGGCGCTACATACTCCCACGTGAACAACGCCATTGTCACCTGGGCCACCGCCTACAACGACGAGGGCGTGATGCTGGTGAAACCCCGCAACCTGGATGATCCTTTCCGCAACTTATCAGCTTATGTGAACTTTACACCTACGATAGGCCCTCTCTCGCTGAACTATACTTTCGTAGCCCAGCCCCAGTGGCTTACCATCAACGTCCCCGACTCCAGTCAGCCATCAGGCTACAGGAAGGCGTCCTTCAATGACAAACCTCTGTTCGTGGCACAGCTCTTCAACACCCTGCGTCTGAAAGGCGGCTGGCAGATGGAACTGGGCGGAGTGGTCTACAGCAAAGGCTACACATCTAATATGTATCTCACCAACAACTACTTCAACCTCTCCGCAGCTGTTCAGAAGACCCTCCTCAAAGACGGTTCTCTGGTGCTGCGCCTGGAAGGCAGCGACCTGGCAGGAATGGGACACAACGACGTATCCACCGACTTCGGCAGCTACAAAGTATGGCAGACGAACATTATGGACACACAGCGTGTAAAGTTCTCGCTCCGCTATATCTTCAATGCAGCCCAGAGCAAATACAAGGGCACCGGAGCAGGCCAGGACAGCAAGAACAGGATGTAACACTCCTATAATACATCAAGTGCGGCAGGTGTCCCCTCAAAGGGCCCCTGCCTTTTTTTGTAAAAAATCTTCAAATTTATTTGGTTTATATTATAAACTTGTTTACATTTGCATTGCGGTTAAGACAGACTGCGCAGCTGTACTTGGCCCCAAACAAGTTTAATTATTGAAACAATGGAAAAGAACAAAGAAATGACGGCGAGCGAGAGCCTTGCTCTCATCGCAGAAACAATGAACAACAGCCGCAGGGCGATCCTCAGCCACAATGCCAAGCATTTTGTATTATGGGGTGCTTTGCTCACAGTGCTTTCACTGCTCATCTATTTCCTTTGGCACGGTACAGGCAGCGCAAACTGGAACCTTCTGTGGTTCGCAATGCCTGTCATAGGCTACTGTCTTGCTGCTTTGATCGACAGGAAAAAAGAAGTTCAGCCGAAAAACGAAATCTCTCGTCTGCTCGGGCTTAGCTGGGCTGTTTTCGGTCTGTTTTCAGTGACCTTGAGTGCAATCGCAGTATTTGCAGTACCGATGAACATCACTCTCATCATTGTCATTATGCTGGGACTTGCCGAGACTATCTCCGGAGTCATCCTCAAAAACTGGCCGATAGCCATTTCCGGAATCATAATGGGCATCGGCGGAGCCGTAGCTGCCGTTCTGCTGAAATCAGAGGCTCAGCTTCTGCTCTTCACCCTTGGCGGCCTCCTGCTTGTCATCACTGGTATAATCGTCAAACTCCAATACAGATAACGCAATGTTTCCGAAACTCGACCCTATCCTTCACTCGGAACTGAGGCTGGCTGTGATGTCAATCCTCGCCGGCGTCGAAGATGCGGACTTCACCTACATAAAGAAGCAGACGGGGGCCACATCCGGAAATCTGAGCGTCCAGATCGACAAGCTGAGCGCAGCCGGCTACATCACCGTGGAGAAAGGCTTCAAAGGCAAGATGCCCCGGACCACCTGCCGGATGACACCGGCCGGACGGGAAGCCTTCAGCACTTACGTCACGGCACTGCAGGAATATCTCTCTGCAGGTAAATAAAAGAAACGGGCGGTCCTCGAAGGCCGCCCGTTCTTTATCGTCAGAACATCAGCATTATCATCACCTGCGCCGCGACGACCCTCAGGAACATAGTCAGAGGATAGACCGTGGTGTAGTTCAGGGCGATGCGGCCGTTGCCGAAGAGCTGCTCGGAGAACGAGAGCAGAGCCGGATCGGTGGTTCCGCCGGAAAGCAGACCGCATATCTTGAAGAAATCGAACTTCATTACGGTGCGCGCTATGACGGCAATGACGATCATAGGGATGACGGTGATGAGGGCACCGTAGAGCACCCACATATAACCGCCCCCGAGAAGGCTGGAGACGAAGGTTTTTCCGGCATCAAGACCCACGGCAGCCATAAAGAGCGATATGCCTATCTCGCGCACCATCAGGTTGGCGCTGGTCGCTGTATAAGTGGTGATTCCGAACTTGGGGCCGAAGGCGCCGAGCAGGATGGCTACGATGAGCGGGCCGCCTGCCATACCGAGCTTGAGGGGCTGCGGCATCGACGGGAAGCGGATCGGGATCAAACCCACGAGGACTCCGAGGGCTATGCCGAAGAAGATAGGTATGAGATTGGGTTTCTGGAGCATTTCAGGCTCGTTGCCCACAAGTTTCGCAAGTCTGTTGATGTCCTCTTCCGAGCCTACCACCTGGATGCTGTCACCGACCTGGAGTATCAGGTCCGCATCGGCCTGGAGGTCCACACCGGCACGGAGGATGCGGGTAACTGTAACTCCATATTTGTGGCGTACGTCAAGCTTGCGGAGGCTGGCGCCGGTGATATTGGGCTTCGTGATGGTGAGCCTGCGGGTGACCAGTCTGGCACCTGTCTGCTGCCATTCCTTCATATTGACCGGGAAGACTTCTCCGAAAATGATGCCTGCCTTGTCCTTGTGGTGCACGTCGGTCACTATGAGCAGTTCGTCTCCTTCTTTAAGGGGAAGCTCGAGATCGGGGAAGAACACCCATTCGCCCCGTTTCATACGGGAGATGACCAGATGGTCGGCATTCTCCTCTCCCACTATTTCGTGGATGGTCTTGCCGAACAGGGCGGGATTCTTGACCCTGCAGGCCAGGCGGTATGCATTGTCATCGATGCTTTCGTCTTTGGATGATTTCTCCTTTTCCTTGTCGATATCCACCTTGAACAGCTTCCTTGACAACAGCAGCACGGCTATGGCTCCAAGCACTCCGAGCGGATAGGCCACGGCATAGGCAGAGCCGATGGACGATGCCGCAGCTACGATCTCATCGGTGACTACCGGAGCGTCATAGAGCGTCTGCTGCGCGGCACCGAGGCCGGGCGTGTTGGTCACGGCACCGGACATTATGCCGGTCATTATTCCTATGTTCTCACCACTGATGAGGTGGATGACATAGGTGGTGACCACTGCGAGCAACACCATTCCCACTGCCAGCAGATTCATAGGCAGGCCGTCGCGGCGGAACGAACGGAAGAAACCGGGGCCCACCTGGAGGCCGATCGTGAACACGAACAGCACCAGTCCGAACTCCTTGATGAACGAAAGCATTACGGGATCCACCCTGAGGCCGAGGTGTCCGAGAAGGATACCCGCGAACAGGATCCAGACGCTGCCAATGGACAAACCTTTTATCTTGAACTTGCCCAGGTACAGGCCGGATGCGATCACAAGCGCGAGAATGAAAATGGCGCCTGCAGTGCCACCTTGTGTCAACAGATCTTTCACGTCAACGGTACATTTTGCGGCGGCAAAGATATAAAAAAATCCCTGCCTTGTCCAGACAGGGATTCCAATCTTATGTCGTTGGGACTATTTCCTTCCGAGGATACCGCCGAGGATACCGCCAAGGAGTCCGCCACCGCGGCTGCCGCCCTTGTTGCCACCCTTGATGGTGATGAGCACATCCTGAAGGTCAATGTCGCCGTCACCGTCCTGGTCCTTGATGATGCTTGAAAGACCTGCGATGATGGTGGGAATCAGGGCTGAGAGCTTGCCGTTGAGCATGCTGCCGAGATTCAGCTTGTTGAGGATGTTGTTGGTGAACAGCTTGCCTGCCAGTGCAGTCACAGGGCTGGTAGCAGCATTTGACTTGCCGGTAAGGAGGCTTGTGATCTGGTCGATGCCGCCTGCCTTCATTGCAGTCTGGGTGAGGCTGCCGAAGATAGAGTCAGAAAGGCCGTTGAGAACGGTGTTCTGGACATTAGCGGGGATTTCAATGTTGCCGGCAGCCTTTTTCACTTGCTGCAGCAGAATGTCTTGAAAGTTTGCCATTTTAGATATTGTTATTGGTTGATTTCGAATTTAGCGGACACTAATTTACGCAGATAGTATGAAAATGCAAAACTTAATCGGCATAACTGAGGCCGAAGCCGAAGGGGAACGAAGGATCCTTCGAATCGAACGGCATATCTTCTTTCTGCGCTCTCACTGCATCCATCGAAGAAGGTATTTCGAACGGAAGCTTGCTCTTGGGATTGAAACGGCCGAAGATCACGTCCATCACAGCCCCGTCGGTCGGATCGAAAGAGAGCACCAGAGCCTTGGGAAGGCCCTTGAGTTCGGGAGTGATCACCAGTGAGGAACCGGTGGGATTGATGTCAGCCACCACAGGCTTGCCTGTAGCCACCAGCTGCTTCAGCACTGCAAGTTTCTCTGCAGGGAAATCGATGTTGATTTCCTGCTGGGCCTGTCCGCCGCCCATTCCGCCGGCACGGCGGTCGGGCGATGCCGTAGTCCTGTAGATGATGAGGTCGGCATCGGCAGGTTTTTCAACCACAGTACCGTATTTCGCAGCCACTTCGGGAGCTATTCCGTCCACATAGACCTTGATGCCTTCCTTTGCGGGAAGAGTACCGTCGTTCACCAGAAGGACATTCGAAACGTGCTGGGCTTCCAGACCGAAGGCTTCATTCTCGGGGCTCTGCAGGATCGAAGCCGCCTTGGCGGGATCCACGTAAGGGTTCTCGAAGAGACCGAGGATGAAATGCCACTGCAGTATCCTGGATGCAGCCAGATTGATGCGTTCCTCAGACACCCTGCCCTCTTTCACAAGCTCGACGACGAGCTCAGGCTGGGTCTCTGAACCCATCTGGTCGACACCGGCGTTGATGATCATCTCCATATTGTCCTTGCGGGTGGTCTTGCCCTGCAGGGAGGGTTTCAGCGGACCGTTGCCAACTACGCCCCAGTCGGTGCAGATGGCGCCCTTGAAGCCGAGCTCTCCGTAGAGGACTTCGGTAGACATATGGTATGAATAGTTGACGTTGAGGGAATCGGAGAATGTGCCGCTGTAATAGCCCATAGCTGCGAGGGCGCCTTTCTCAATACCCTTCTTCCAGGGAAGATAGTGATACTCCTGATTGTTGCCGGGATATACCAGCCAGCGTCCGCCGCCGTCGAGATGGGGACCGCTGCCGGGCCAGTGTTTCAGATGGACGAGGATCTTTCCGGGGCCGACATTGTCGCCCTGAGCACCTTCGATGAGGGCTGCGGTCATCTCGGCAGTCAGTTCAGCAGACTCTGAGAAGCAGCCCATATTGCGGCTCCAGCGGGGCTCGGTGATGACGTCGATCTGCGGGCCGAGGAACATATGGAGTCCGACGGCACGGTATTCTTCTGCCATTATCTCTCCGAAGCGGCGCATCATATCGGGGTCTCCGCCTGCAGTAAGGCCTATCTGGCCTTCACCGTTGGTGATATGTGAGAAATACTGGGTACCGCTGACGTGTCCGCCGAGCTTGGCGCTGTGGCGGGGGTCAGAAGAGAAGACGATGGGAATGCCGAGACGTGAAGCCTCTGCAATCTCCTGCATCGTATTCGACCAGTTTGCAAACTTCTCAGGAGCAGCCACGCCGTTGTTGAGGATGCAGCGGAAGTTCTTTTCCTCGATGTAGGACTTTGCCGTGGCAGCGCGGCGCACCTGGCCCATCGCCATAGCTCCGGCATTCTGTCCGCCGGGGCCGATGGGGCCTGCATAGCGCTCTTCCTCTGCCCTGCGGATAGCCTCCTTTTCTTCCGGAGTCAGGTCGTACTTCACCTCTCCGCTCTCTGTAACGGCGATGTTAGGATGGAACATCAGGCCTACTTTCTCCTCCAGGGTCATCTGGGACACAAGGTCCGCAATGCGCTTGTCCATAGGCAGACGCCAGTCTTCGTACGGGTCGAGACTTCCGTTCTTGTTCAAATCCTTGAACTGGTACTTGCCCTGGGTGAGGATATCCACCTTGCGGGCGCCGATTTCAGGCTGTACATATTTCTTGCAGCCTGAGCACAGGACTGCCATAACGACAAGTCCGAGCAATATTGATTTTCTCATTTGAATATCAGCTGTGCGAAATTGAAGAGACCGTATTTCCAGACAACGAAGTTGTGCTCTCCGTCAGGATAATTGATGAGCGTGCAGGGAATGCCGTGCTCGTCGCAGAAGGCTTTGAGGCGGGAACTGTTGTACATCAGGCCGTCCTTGCTGCCGCATACCATCCAGAGGAGCTTGTTCTCAGCTTTGGTCTTTTCCACGTCGGGAATCAGGACTTCGGGTGTGTTGGTGTTCGGAGCCGATGAGAAACCGCCCACAAAGGCGAAAACGTCCATATGTCCAAGGCCGAAGTTGAGTGACTGGCCGCCGCCCATTGACAGGCCGGCGATGGCGCGGTGCATCTTGTCGGTGTAGACATTGTACTTGCCCTCGATAAAGGGAATCAGGGAGCCGAGCAGGTCGAACTCGAAAGCGGCGAAAGCGGGTGAGCTGGCATATACGTTACCCTCTGCCCTGTCGTTGACCTGTGCGCGGCCGTTGGGCATCACGATGATCATCTCGGCAGCCTTTCCGTCAGCATAGAGGTTGTCCATAATGATGTTGGGAACACCCTGGAGCCACTCGCGCTCATCTCCGCCGATACCGTGGAGAAGGTAGAGAACGGGATACTTCTTTGCAGGATCGAACTTGGGCGGAAGGTAGATGGTGGCCTTGCGGACCGTACCTACGGACTCCGACTTGTATTCTACTGTTTCGATCGTTCCCCTGTCAATGCCGGGACGCTCGACATCATATCCTGCCGGAGCTTCCACATAAGGGTTGAATGTAACGTCGATCTGGGGCATCTGGCCGAAGCCACCCATACCGGGACGTCCCATCTGGGCCTGTGCAGTGAAGATGGCAAGCATCAGTACTGCAATTGTTGTCAGTGTTTTTTTCATTGGTGTTATTGTTAAAGAATCAGAATTCGAATCCTATGGAAGCATAACCGGTGAAGTCCCTGATCGTACTCCACTGGAATGCTATTTTCAGAGGGCCGATGACAGACTGCCTTGCATATTCGGCTCCGAAGGCCCATACAGGATATTGGTGGATCAGCGATTCGAATGTGCTGTCATCAGCAAAGGTTCCTGCGCGGAGCGTCACGAAATTCTTTCTCAGGAACCGGAGCCGGAGATCCAGCTGAGTCACCAGACTGAAGCGTTCGCATTCTATGAAACCGGTAGGAATGCCGAAGAACGGAATCTGACGCTCGTTGTAGCGGTTGGCCATAAAGCCGCCGGCACTGATGATGTGCTTGGGATTCTGATAGTTCGGGTCAATCGAAGACCAGCCGTACGAGATCGAAGGAAGCACCGTGAAGTTGTTCCCGAAAGAAAACGCTGCAGAAAAGCCGCCCAGTACCGACAAGTAGCGAGGAACCTTTCCGCCTTCCGTATACACCGGCTCATTGAATTCATCCACATACCAGATCTCGGCAGGATCCAGGTCGATGGTATATCCCTTGAAGACATAGCGGCCGTCTACAAGCAGCTTGATTCCTTTGGTGGGAAAATAGCCGTCGTTGAACGTGTCATATTTGAAGGTGGCGAAGGTCGAGAGCCAGTAGCTCTTCCAATCCCATCCGACCCACTGATAGTCGGTTGACATATAGCGTTCATAGGGGTCCATCTCGAAGGTGGCTCCTACCCTGAACGTACCGAAACGCATCCTGGAATCTTCCGCATAAGCGTCAACTGCCATCGTGAGCAGTTTGTCTTCGGTGTTGGTCATATAGCCGGAAGAGGTATTGATGATGCGGGCACGTGCAGTCATACCGATGGTCGGAAGTCCGATGCGCGACTTCAGGGCACCGTCAATGCTGAAAGCCGGATTTGTGCCGAGCTTGAGGTCTGCGGTCAGCCTGGGACCTCCGAGCTTGCGGGTGCCCAGGCCCAGATGCACTGCGAGTGACACAGCTTCGTCGGTATCTGCACGCAGGCTGACGGCAGAGTCGTTGATCTGTCCCTTCTTGCAGTCGAACACAAGGTTGTACGGTTCCTGTTCGCCTTCAAGATGGTAGGCGATGGACTCGAAAGCCGCTGTTCCGTAAATATTGTTCAGCAGGCGTTCGATGATTTCCCTGTCATATATGCTGTCAGCAGGGTAGTCCTTCGGGTGAAGGATCCTGGCACGGTCGCTGTCCGAAATGCCGGTGAACTTGACCGAGTCGATGCGGACCCTCGCCTGGGCCAGATTGACTGCCGGAGCACGCCTGGTCACCTGAGGCTCAGGTTTGCCGGCCACGAGGGCGGCGATAGCCTCGAAAGTTTCCCGATGGGCAAGGGCGTTCTGATATCCCTGGTCGATTATGTCATCTACGCTGGCATCGTCGAACGAAAGCATCGTATAGCCTTCCAGTTCGTGGTGGACATCGAGATCGGCCATCTTGGTCGCCTTCTCGACAGCTTCGGCAGACAGCAGGACTATGGTCTGGAAAAGGAAGTCCATCGGAGTGTTCAGCTCGTCGAGCGAGCGGTGGACCGACATATCGGAACCGATGATGATGTCGGCTCCCATCTCCTTGGCTATGTCCACGGGGAAGTTGTTTCTCATACCTCCGTCGAGAAGTATCTCGTCGTTCTCCCTCACGGCCCTGAAATAGAACGGTATCGCCATAGTGGAGCGCAGCGCCGACGTGATGCTGCCGCTGGTCCAGTACTTCGGGGTCATCGTATATATGTCAGTGGCCACGCAGGCGAAGGGAATGGGAAGGTCGGCGAAGCTGATGCTGTCCTGGTAGCCGACGCTGACAGAACTCAGCATATTGCGCACGTTGAGGCCGTAGAGGAAGCCGTCGGGCATTCCGATACTGTATTTGTTGATTGCTTCCTGCGAGGCGTCCGTAGTGTTGAAACCGGCTTCTTCCGCAAGTTTGTCGTATTCCCTCTCCCTCGCGATATAATCCTCGACCGATTCGTCCTCATAGCGGAACGGGACTCGGAGAAGGTATTTCTCGCGGTATTTCCTGAGCTTGTATGAAGTGTAGGTGTTGTCGACCTTGTCAGACATCATCAGCGGCCACTGGATCTCGCGCACGAGGGAGTCAAGCTGGTCGTGCTTGTAGCCGAGGGCATACAGGCCGCCGACCAGGCCTCCCATACTGGTGCCTGTCACCAGGTCGACCGGAATGCCGAGTTCTTCCAGATATTTGATGACACCCAGATGCGCAAGTCCGCGGGCGCCTCCTCCTGCCAGCACAAGGCCTACCGTCGGACGGTAGCGCCGGATAGAGTCCATACGGGCCCTGACCTTTGCAAATGCTATGGAATCAGCTTCCGGGGTGGAACTGGGAAGTATTTGCGCAATGGAGCCGAAAGAAAATGCGCAAGCGAGAAAAATCGCGAATAACAGTCTTTTCATCAATCCTCTGAATGAATATGGTATTACACAATACACAAATGTACAAAAAAAACGCAACGGACTGCAGCAGCCCGTTGCGTTTCAGATGTTAAAGATGATGAGAGCTCTACTTCTTGGGAGCGATTGCATTCCATACGGGAACAGCGAGGGCGCCGCCTACCATAGGGCCAAGGATGAATACCCATACATTCTTGAGGGCTTCACCGCCGGCGAAGAGAGCCGGTCCGATAGAACGGGCGGGGTTCACTGATGTACCGGTCAGGTTGATGCAAACCAGGTGGATCAGGATGAGTGAAAGACCGATTGCCAGGCCTGCGAGGTTACCGGCACCTACCTTGGGATCGGTAGTACCGAGAACAACGAGGACGAACAGGAAGGTAGCGAGGCACTCTACGAGCAATGCTCCGCCGGCTCCGCCTGCATTGGCAACACCGTTGGTTCCGAGGCCGCCTGTCAGGTCAGGAGCGGCAACCACATTGGTGAGAAGAAGCAGGATTGCACCGGCAATGATGGCACCGATGATCTGTCCGCACCAGTAGCCGCAGGCATCCTTCCAGCTCATACGGCCTGCGAGGGCGACACCGAAGGTGATGGCAGGATTGATGTGGCATCCGGATACACCGCCGATGGTGTAAGCCATGGCGATAACTGAAAGACCGAAGGCAATTGCGGTACCAACCACTCCGGCAGGAGTGTTGCAGCCGAGGAACATTGCGGTTCCGCAGCCCAGAAGTGTCAGAACGAATGTTCCGACGCACTCAGCAAAATATTTCTTCATATCAAAAAGGTTTTAGTTAACCTAAAGGTATGAAAAAAACTGCTGAACAGCAAAGCCTGTTGATAAAATTACTTTGTCGCAGGGATGATGATCTTGTAGGCCTTCCCTTTGGTGTTGGTGAGCTTCGTACCTATGAGCCAGAGGTTTGCATTGCGCAGATCGGCATATGTAACACCGTTGTCAGCAGCGAAATCCACCAGCGAAGGGATGGAGTAGTCCACAGTCACCACCTTGCGCGGAGCCCTGTAAGGATAGTAATCCTCCTCGGGCACCGAAAAGCCGAAAGACTCCGGATTCTCGAAGAACATCTTGGCGACCAGGATGCGGAACATATACCTCGAAGTCTCCTCGGGGAGATAGAGGTTGAAGGCCGAAGACTGCTTCTGGTCGCTGATGCGCCTGCTGATGCCCCCCTGCCCCGCGTTGTAGCTGGCGGCAACGGTCATCCAGTCGCCGTACTTTGCATAGGCTTCCTTGAGATACTTGCAGGCAGCCTCGGTTTCCTTCTCTATGTTGTATCTTTCATCCACTTCGGCAGAGACCTCCAGGCCGTACTGGGGTGCCGTGCTCTTAAGGAACTGCCAGAGGCCGGCGGCTCCTGAGGTCGACAGCGCCTTGGGGTCAAGGTTGCTCTCGATTGCCATCAGGTACTTCAGGTCTTCAGGAACTCCGTTGGCCTTGAGGATCGGCACGACCTGGGCGAAATACCTAGCCGACCTCTTGAGCATCAAAGTGGAATTGGTGTGCATATATGTGAAGGCAATGAGCTCGCGGTCCATCCTCTCGTACATCCAGTCGGTATCGAACCTGTAGGTCTTCCCTGCAAACTCTATCGACTCGGGCACTGAAGGGGTTTCGGGATGGAGACGCTGCAGTTCGTCGGCTATCTCTTCCATAAGCTCGGCCTTGATGACGGCCCTGAGGGAATCGGGGTCGACACGCTCGGGAGCGGCAGCTGAAGATCCGCCGGCAGAGGCCGTAGAGGAACAGAAATTGACGGAGACGAGGACAGCCAGCAGGAGAATTGTTTTCATGGTCGTGAATATTTGCATCATAGCTTCAGCAAATATACATAAATTTGCATTTGATGGATTTCACAAAACTCACCGGAATGATCATAATGTTGTCAGCTTTTGCCGCATTGGGATATGTAGCTTTCTGCATCTACCGCATCCTTCCGCTTTCCAACCTGTGGAAATGGACGGCTGTGGGCCTCTATCTGCTTGCATTCGCCGGGTTCTTCATCTCCATCAGCGGAAGGGTCAGCCATTTCCCGATGGGCGTGGCGTCAGCACTCTATGTGACCGGCAATACCTGCCTCATATTCTCGCTGTACGCCATGCTGCTGTTCGTGCTGATGAGGGTGCTCCAGCTTTGCCGCGTGCTGCCGTCCGGCATCCACTCCGACAGCTGGGCCGGGACTGCTCTGGTCTTCGGCACCATAGCGGTGCTGCTGGTCTACGGCGGAATCCATTACAGGCACAAATACAGGGAAGAGATCACCCTGACTTCCCAGAAGATCAGCCGGCCGGTCAAGGCGGTATTTGCCAGCGACCTACACATCGGATATCACAACCGCAGGGCCGATCTCGCCAAATGGGTCGATATGATCAATGCCGAGCACCCGGACCTGGTCCTGTTCGGAGGAGACCTGATAGACCGTTCCATCCGCGCGCTCGAGGATGACGACGATGCCGCCGAGTTCCGCAGGATCGAAGCTCCGGTCTACGCCTGCCTCGGCAATCACGAATATTATGCAGGCATCGCCCAGTCTGAAGACTTCTACAGGGAAGCCGGCATCCGTCTTCTGAAAAACGGGTGGGCCGAAGACTGCGGCATCGTAATCATAGGACGGGACGACAACTCCAACAAATACAGCAGGCAGCCTCTCGGGCACGTCCTCTCCGGCTCTGACCGGAGCAAGTTCTCGATCCTGCTCGACCATCAGCCCGAGCATCTTGAAGAAGCCGAAGAAGCAGGAATCGACTTCCAGTTCAGCGGCCACACGCACAACGGACAGATCTGGCCCGCGACGATAGTGACACGTCTCAAGTTCGAGAAGTCATACGGACGTTACGCAAAAGGAAACACCAACTATTATATAACATCGGGTATGGGAATCTGGGGCGGCAAGTTCCGCATAGGAACGAGGAGCGAATATGTGGTGCTGAACCTGGTTCCCGAAAACTGACCAAGCTATGAGAAAGATTCTTTCCATTGTTGCACTGACAGTGCTGTCATTCACCGCAATGGCCCAGGCCGGCGGAGTCGACAGGCTCTATATCGACACGCGAGGCATATTCCATCTCCAGGGCGATGACGGGGATGTCAGCACACAGTTCCTTGCCGACCACCTCAACCTCAACATATTCGGCCACATCAACGACCGCATCAACTACCGACTGCGGCAGAGGCTCAACAAGCAGGTGTTCGACGAGCACTACGTCTTCAACGCCACGGACTTCCTCTACATCAACTGGCAGGCCACTGACCGGTGGAGTTTCCGCGTCGGCAAGGACGCCGTGCTGATAGGAGGCTACGAATATGACGCCGTGCCCATCGACGTCTATTTCTACAGCAAGTTCTGCAACAGCATAAACCAGGGTTTCACCTTCGGTGCCAGCACGGCATACAGGCTCACCGACAGGCAGCTGCTGGAGTTCCAGGTCTGCACCTCTCCCCTTTCATACGGCTACCAGGGCGTCTATGCCTACAACTTCGCCTGGATGGGCAAGATCACTGACATATGGAACACCATATGGACCGCCAACTTCGTTCAGGATCTGGACGGGCGTTTCATCAACTACCTCGCCCTGGGCAACCACTTCCAGTGGGACAACTTCCTGCTGGATCTGGACCTTATGAACAGGGCCTCCTTCCAGCAGAGGAACTTCTTTTTCACCGACTATACGGTGATCCTCAAGACCATCTGGAGCGTAGGCGACTGGAATCTCTGCTTCAAGGGAGGTTACGAGACCAACTCGCGCGACAATGTCGACAGGTACGGACGCCCCTTCGACGCGGTGATCGCACCGGGCACAGAATATCTTTACGCCGGAGCCGGCGTGGAATACTTCCCGCTGGGACGCGACAACATAAGGCTGCACGCAGTCTACTATCGCGACAATTCTCTCAGAAGGGACAACTTCGACCTCGGCATCACCTGGCGGATCGACATAATCGGCCGTCAATAGATTTCCCGGGCAACGATCTGCATCGCTATCTCCAGCATCCGGCGGTCGATATCGTCGAATGTGGCCAGCCTGTCGCTGTCTATGTCCAGAACGGCCCTAACCTTGCCCGAACGATCGAACAGGGGAACCACTATCTCGGAGCGTGAAGCGCTGCTGCAGGCGATGTGTCCGGGGAACTGCTCTACATCCTCGACCACTACGCTGGCCATACGCTTCCAAGACGTACCGCACACGCCTTTGCCGAAGCCTATGCTGTAGCAGGCCACAGGTCCCTGGAACGGGCCGAGGGCGAGATGTCCTTCATCGGCCACCCGGTAGAAACCGGTCCAGAAGAAACGCATGCTCTCGTGGATCAGTGCGGCCGTATTGGCCATCACACCAACTTCGTCGCCTACTCCCTCTACCATACTCTCAAGCTCCTTGAGCAGTTCGGCATAGCGGAACGCCTTCAGGTCTACGTGGCAGTATCCGTCGGCGTGCTTTATCAGGTAATCCTGATGTTCCTCTTCAGCAGGATAGAAATTGCGCAGCGGCTCCTTCTCGACGCGGAGCGCCTGGCCCTGAAAGTCCTGCTCACGGCTGTAAG
Source organism: Bacteroidales bacterium (assembly GCA_017650285.1). GTDB lineage: Bacteria > Bacteroidota > Bacteroidia > Bacteroidales > UBA932 > Equibacterium. The sequence goes on along the minus strand of JAGCFF010000058.1, from coordinate 12,217 downwards.
CTTCATCGATGGCTGCAAGGTCTGCTTCGTCTTCGTAGAAGATGCCGGTGCGGTAACGGGTACCCTCATCCTCCCCCTGACGATTCAGGCTCAGTGGATCGATGATGGCGAAATAGGCCTCCACCAGCCATTTCAAAGGCATCTTCTCCGGATCATAGACGACCTCCACGGTCTCTGCGTAACCGGTAGTGTCGGTATATACTTCACGATAGGACGGTGACGGTGTGCTGCCGTTGGCAAAGCCCACCCGGGTGGATTTGATTCCCGGAAGCTTGCGGAGAAAATGTTCCGCACCCCAGAAACACCCTGCTGCTAGATAAATTCTTTTGGCTTCCATAGCAAATTGATGTGCGTAAAGATAACGCTTTTGGGGCATATTTTATACTTTTGTAAGTTACAATTGCTATCGGCTATTTTTAAACGTCAAGATATGAAAAGAATTACCAATTTGATTCTCGCCTTTACGGCGATGATGATGCTCTTCTCCTGCTCCGGCAAGTATGAGACCGTGAAAGGAGACCCTCTTCAGACCAAGATCTACACGATGGACAACGGTATGAAGATCTACATGACCGTCAACAAGGACGAGCCCAGGCTTCAGACCATGATCGCCGTCCGCACAGGCGGCAAGAACGACCCCTCTGACAACACGGGTCTCGCCCACTATCTCGAGCACCTGATGTTCAAGGGCACCGAAAGTTTCGGCACTTCGGACTATGCAGCCGAGAAGCCCCTGCTCGACGAGATCGAACGACTCTATGAAGTTTACAGGACAAAGACCGACCCCGTGGAGAGAAGGATGCTCTACCGCCAGATCGACTCTGTGAGCTACCTTGCATCACAGATCGCCATCCCCAACGAGTATGACAAGCTGATGGCCATGATCGGTTCGCAGGGCACCAACGCCTTCACCTCTGAAGACGTGACCTGCTATGTGGAGGACATCCCTTCCAACCAGATCGACAACTGGGCCAAGGTCCAGGCCGACCGTTTCAAGAATATGGTCATCCGCGGTTTCCACACCGAGCTCGAGGCCGTGTACGAGGAATACAACATGAACCTCAACGAGGATATGGAGAAGGCCATGACTTCCATCGCCAAGGAACTCTTCAAGAACCATCCTTACGGCAAGCAGACCGTCATCGGCACCCAGGACCACCTGAAGAACCCTTCTATCACCACCATCAAGAAGCAGAAAGCCACCTACTACGTTCCTGACAACATCGCCATCTGCGTATCGGGAGACTTCGAGCCCGACGAGTTCGTTAAGACCATCGAGAAGTACTTCGGCGACTGGGAGCGTTCAGCAGGTGTTCCCGAGCTGAAATATGCTCCCGAGAAGGACATCACCGCCCCTGTCGAGAAAGACGTTTACGGCACCGAGGCTGAATTCGTAATGATCGGCTGGCGCTATCCCGGCAGCAAGGACCTCGAAGGCGACGTTGCCGACGTGGTTTCAGCAATCCTCTACAACGGTATGGCAGGCCTCATCGACCTCGACATCAACCAGCAGCAGAAAGCGCTCGACGCAGGAGCCTTCGCATACGGCTCTGTTGACTACGGCCAGTTCCTTCTCGAAGGTTACCCCAAGGAGGGACAGAGCCTCAAGGAAGTCAGGGACCTTCTTCTTGCAGAAGTTGCCAAGCTCCGCAGCGGCGACTTTGACGAGGACCTCGTTGAAGCATCCATCGCCAACTTCAAGCTCAGCCAGATGAGCAGCCTCGAGAACAACCGCAGCCGCGCAATGCAGTTCGTCAACTCGTTCATCGCAGGCCGCGACTGGAAGGATGACGTGCAGCTGCTCGACAGGCTCTCAAAGCTCACCAAGCAGGACATCGTCGCCTGGGCCAACAAGTATCTCGGCGAAAACAGCCACGTTACAGCCTACAAGCATATCGGAGTAGATCCTGACATCCACAAGATCGAGGCTCCCGCCATCACCCCCATCGCCACCAACCGCGACAAGCAGAGCGATTTCCTCGTTGAAGTGCAGAGCACTGCAGTGAAGCCCATCGAACCCGTCTTCGTCGACTTCTCAAAGGATATGTCAGTATTCAAAGGCCGTTCTGACCTCGACATCATCTACAAGAACAACGAGAAGAACGACATCGCCCAGCTCGTATTCCTCTTTGACGAAGGCCTTCTCAACGACCCTGCAATGAGCTTCGCTCTCAACTACGTAAGCTACCTCGGAACCGAGACCCGCAGTGCCGAGGAGATTGCAATAGAGATGTACAAGCTTGCATCGAGCTTCGATTTCGCCTGCGGCGACGACCAGACCAGGATTGCCGTCTCAGGACTTGGCGAGAACATCGGCAAGGCTCTCGAAATCGCTGAAGACCTCATCGCCAACGCTGTCGCTGACGAGGACATCCTCGCCGCCCTCAAGGCCGACCAGCTCCAGCAGCGCGCCATCAGCAAGTTCAACCAGAACTCCTGCTCAAGCGCCCTCAACAGGTATGTCATCTACGGCCCGGAGAACGTGAAGGCCCGCACCCTCACCAACCAGCAGATCATCGACCTCACCTCCGAGGAACTTCTGGCCAAGGTCACCAACCTGCTCACCAAGAAGCACAAGGTGCTCTACTACGGTCCCGCCTCATCAGGCGAAGTCAAGGACCTCATCGCCGAGAACCACGACGTTGCCGGCTCGCTCACGCCCGTCACCAGGATCCGTACCCCGAAGGTGCGCACCGACTCTCCGAAAGTGATAGTCGCCCCCTATGACGCACGTCAGTTCAACTACATCCAGTATACCAACCGCGGTGAGAAATACGAGCTTGCCGACGAACCTGCAATCAATCTCTACAACGAGTATTTCGGAAGCGGAATGAACACCATCGTGTTCCAGGAGATGCGTGAGGCCAGGGCTCTCGCCTACTCTGCAGGCGCCCGTCTGGCTTCTCCCACCTACAAGCAGGACGACTACTACTTTATGGCAAGGATCGGCTCGCAGAACGACAAGCTCAGGGCAGCTGTCGAGGCATTCGACGACATCATCAACAATATGCCGCAGAGCGACCGTGCATTCGAGATCGCCAAGACCGCTCTCGACGGCGTGCTGCGCACCAACAGGACCACCGGCGCCGCCGTGCTCAACAGCTATCTCGCAGCTGAGGAACTCGGCATCGACGAGCCTGTCGAGAAACTGGTATACCAGAAACTCCCTTCTCTGACGATGAACGACATTGTCGCCATCCAGCAGAAATACGTCAAGGACCGCACATACTACTACGGAATCCTCGGCGATCCCGCTGATCTCGACATGAACTTCCTCAGGACCCTCGGTCCCGTACAGAACGTAACTCTTGAAGAAATATTCGGATATTGATGCGTAAGCTTCTGTCATTGTTCATCTGTGCGCTGGCGCTGCCCCTGCTCTGGGACTGCACGGGCGATGTCATAACTATATCCGACATCGACCCGGATCCGGACGCTACGCTCAATGACCCCAGGCTCAGCTGGAGCCAGGCCGAAGCGCTTGCCGTACTCGGCCAGGCCAACGAGTTCCCGACACTGTCGAACCTCAAGAAAGTCGACGTAAGTTATCTCTCCTCCAACGAGGAGGTGGCTACCGTCGACGGCAAGGGACAGGTCACTCCGGTGGCTGCGGGAACGACCGTGATCACTGCATTCAGCGAAAGGGACGACAGGTTCCTGGCGTCATCCTGCTCCTATACCCTTACGGTCGTACGCGCCGGAGCGGGACTCGGATGGAGTGCGGCCGAAGCCACGGCAGTTATGGGCAATGACAATGAATATCCGTCACTCAGCAACCCCAACAAGCTGGAGGTGGCATTCACCTCCAGCGACGAAGGGGTCGCAACCGTAGAGGCCGCTGAAGCCGGCTGCAGGCTGACCCTGGTTTCCGCCGGCATCGCAGTCATCACCGCTTCCAGCCCGCAGACAGACATCTACGAGGCTGCCGAAGTGTCATACACCCTCACCGTCGAGCGTGCCGACGGACAGCTGGCCTGGAGCGAAGAGGAAGCCCTGGCCGTAATGGGCGAAGACAACATCTTCCCCGCACTTTTCAATCCCAACCGGCTGGAAGTGACCTTCAGCTCGAGTGACAGCAATGTTGCAAGCGTCACGGCCACCGCCGACGGCTGCAAGGTGACTCCCCTCCACGAGGGCGTCACCGTCATCACCGCTTCCAGCCCCGAATCAAGGATCTTCAACGCGTCCAGTGCTTCCTACACCCTTACCGTCAGGAAGTCGGATGTCGCCATCTCCTGGAGTGAGGAGGTATGCACTGCGACCATAAACGCCGACAACAGCTTCCCCGCACTCATCAACCCCGGCGGCCAGAAGATCTCCTACAGCTCCAGCGACGCGAAGGTGGCCACAGTCTCGGCCACTGCAGACGGCTACGCCGTGAACCTTCTCTCCAAGGGCGTCGTCACCGTCACCGCCACGGCGGAGGAGACAGACATCTACAACTCCTCAAGCTGCTCCTACACCCTCAACGTAGAGCCCGCCGAACCGAGGCTGGCGTGGAGCTCGACCTCCGCGACCGCGGTAATGGGCGAAGACAACCGTTTCCCCACGCTGAGCAATCCTGACAAGCTGGAGGTTTCCTTCAGTTCGAGCGACAGCAACGTGGCTTCCGTGACCCCCACCTCCAATGGCTGCAAGGTGACCCTCCGTCACGAGGGCGTCACCGTCATCACCGCCTCCAGCAAGGAGACCGGCAGATTCAAGGCGGCGACGGCTTCCTACACCCTGACCGTCTCCAAGTCGTCAGTCTTCATTTCCTGGAGCGACGCATCCTGCACTGCCACCCTCGGCAGCGACAGCAATGTTTTCCCCACCCTCAGCAATCCGGGAAAGCAGCAGATAGAATACAGTTCGAGCGACGGAACGGTTGCCGCCGTCGTTGCCACTGAAACAGGCTGCAGCGTGACTCTCAAGTCACAGGGCACCACCACCATCAAGGCCACTTCCGTGGCTACCGACACATACGCGTCCACATCTGCCAGCTACACCCTGAACGTCGTAAAGGCCGACGGAGGGCTGGAGTGGAGCAAGGCTAATTATTCTGCGACCATCGGGGCGCAAAACAATTCTTTCCCTAAACTCAAGAACCCCAACAACCTCGAGGTGACCTACAGCTCGTCCGACGAGTCCGTGGCCACGGTGAGCGCCACTGCCTCCGGCTACACCGTCACCCTGAAGAAAGCGGGAGAAACAACCATTACCGCCTCCAGCAAGGAAACGGACATCTTCAATGCGTCCAGCGCCTCTTATACGCTGACCGTTCAGAAGAGCACGGCCAACGTTACCATCTCCTGGAGCACCAAGGAATATACCGCCACGCTGGCAAGCAGCAGCAATGTCTATCCGACGCTGAACAACCCCGGGAGACTGGCGGTAGAATACAGTTCCAGCAACGAAGCCGTAGCGACGGTCAGCCAGTCCGGCAACAGCTACACTGTGACCTTGAAGAAAGAAGGTCTCACCGTCATATACGCGAAGACCAAGGCTACGGACGACGATCCTGCCCAGACGGTCTCATACAACCTCAACGTGGTCAAGAACACGGTCCATCTGGAATGGAGTTCCTCAAGCTGCAACGCCATCCTTGAAAACGGAAGTGCAAACAGTTTCCCAACGCTCTCCGTCTCTCCGGGCGGTCTCAGCATAAACTACACATCGTCGGAGACGAACGTGGCCACCGTAAGCAGCAGCGGAGCCGTCACCCTCAAGGGAACCGGAACCACTGACATAACGGCCTCGTTCGGCGGCAACACCAACTACCAGTCCGCATCCGCCACATATACCCTCACCGTAACATCCGACCCCGGTTCAGGCGGCGGTGGCGGTGACGACGGACAGGACGGAGAAGTCACCACCGTCTTCGCTTCGTCGGGAGGCGGTTCGAGCGACGACGAGATTTCCAACACCACCTTCACCCGTCTGGTGACCGTGACCTATGCTTCCGGCGGGGCTTCAGTCACCGGCTACAGTTCAGCCTCCGGTGACTTCACGGTAAGCATCAGCGGCAACAAGGTGACCATCACATACAGCGGAAGCGAGAACGTGGCATACAAACTCAAGGGCAGCGCATCGGACGGCTACTTCAAGCTTTACAGCAGCAAGAAGCAGGCTATCTGGCTCAGCAACGTCAACCTCACCTGCAGCAGCGGCGCCGCCATCAACAACCAGAGCGGCAAGCGGACCTTCGTATATGTGGAAGGAACCAACGCCCTCGCGGACGGCTCGTCAGCCTCCTATTCTTCCGGCAGCGAAGACATGAAGGCCGTCTTCTTCTCCGAAGGACAGCTGGTGTTCAGCGGACGCGGCACACTGACCGTGACTGCAAACAACTCCAAGGGCAAGAGCGGCATCGTGTCCGACGACTACATAAGGTTCCTGTCGAAACCCACCGTCAAGGTCATCGCAAACAGCGGCGCGGGACACGGAATCAAGGTCAATGAATATGTGCAGATAAACGCCGGCACCATCAGCATAACGTCGAAGGCCGCGACCAAGAAGGGCATCTCCTCTGACAACTACGTCCTCGTGGAGGGCGGCTCCACAACCATCAACGTCAGCGGAGGCGTAGGAACCGAAGACGGCGAATACAAGGGCTCGGCAGGCATCAAGGCCGACAACTATTTCGAGATGAACTCCGGAACCCTCACCATCACCAATACCGGCACTGGCGGAAAAGGAATCAGCGCCGGCGACTATGACTACAGCAGCAGCCACAACGTGGCCGACAGCTATATCTCCGGAGGTACGCTCAAGATCACCACGAGCGGCGCCGAATCGAACGGTGAAACTTCGAAGGGCATCAAGGTCGGCTGGGTTACCAAGAACGGCAACAAGGTGACGGCCTCCGCCGGAAACCTGGTCATCAACGGCGGCATCATCACCGTCAGCAGTTCGAAAAGCGAAGGCATCGAGGCCAAGGGCAAGCTCACCTTCGACGGCGGAGAGACCTACTCGACATCCGCAGCCGACGACGCCATCAACTGCCAGGGAGATATGATCATAAAGAGCGGATACATCTACGCATTCTCCAGCAAGAACGACGCTATGGACGCCAACGGCGATATGAAGATCAGCGGCGGCTATGTCTATGCCGTGACCACCAAGGGCAGTCCTGAAGTCGCCCTCGACGCCAACACCGAGGAAGGCCACAAGCTCTACATCAACAACGGAGCCACCATCGTCTCGTACGGAGGCCTCGAGCGCGGCTACTCATCAAGCCAGAACATCTACCAGATAAACGCCACGCAGAACAGCTGGACCGGACTCTTCAACGGAACTACGCCCATCGCCGCCTTCCAGGCGACTTCGGGTGCATCACAATACGTCGTCACCGCGCCTTCGCTCGACAAGGCGTTCAACGGTGTCAGCGTGAACAACAGCGGCAAGCGCTGCTCCGGTATGTGGGCTACAAGCGGCATAAGCGGAGGCACCGAGACCACTCTGTCCACCTACACCGGCGGAAGCGGAGGATGGCCCCATTAAAACATACAGCCATGAAAAAACTGATAGTCATCACAACATTGCTCATTGCCTGCCTGTCGACAGCGTATGCACAGGACAGCCAGGCGCTCAACAAGAAGAACCTCGTGGTCAAGGAGTGGAACACGGACGCCAGAGGCCACCGTATCCTGGACCATCAGACCATCTACTCTCCCGACGGCCAGAAAATCGACGAGACCGAGTACTACAGCAACGGCAAGCAGAAGTGGCGCAAGAAATTCGAATGGGCGGCAGGCGACCGCCTGGTGCGCGAACTGGTCTATGACGAGCGCAACCGCCTGGTAGACTACAAGCGGTTCGAATACAACGAATTCGGCAAGAAGAAGACGCAGTATACCTACGATCCGAAAGGCAAGCTCATCAGCACCAAGGTATTCGAATACATCACGCAGGATGAATAATGCCCGCACGATACTGGAACCCCTGGCCGGGTCCATTCCCTCCGTAAGCCTGGAGGAGATGGATTCCGTCAGGCTGCTCAACCGCACCGACACCAAGTACGTGACAGACGAGACCACGCTTGTCAGTCTTCTGGAGGATGCGAGGGCAGCCGGGTACCGTGCGCTGGAAACCTCGGGCTCGAAGCTGAGTCCCTATACCACGGTGTATTATGACACCGACGGGCTGAAGATGTATCTCGCCCACCACGACAAGCGTCTTGTACGCCAGAAGGTCCGCACCCGCATCTACGAGAATTCCGGCGAGGCCTACCTGGAGATCAAGCGCAAGGACAACCACGGACGCACCAGGAAGAAGAGGACCCGCATTCCCTGCGACGAGCTGCTCGGCTTCGGAGGCGACGGGGACGCCTGCGACTATCTGGCAAGGCACTCCGCCTTCACCGCAGATATGCTGCAGCCGGTGCTGTCCACCTCGTTCGCCCGCATCACGCTGGTCAACGCCGCAATGACCGAGAGGCTGACCATCGACACCGGAGTGCATTTCAGCAACTACCGCACAGGCCTCGGAGGTAGCCTGAAGGACGCCGTCATCATCGAGCTCAAACAGGACGGCCGCTACGCCAGCCAGATGAAGGGCATACTGCTCGACCACCGCGTAAAGCCGCTGCGCGTCAGCAAATACTGCATAGCGGAGACCCTCACCGACCCTTCCGCCAAGAAGAACCGTTTCAAGGAGAAGGTCCGCAGCATAGAAAAGATTATAAACGACAAAATTGAAGTGATATGATTACCGCCCAGGACTTCGGGGACTACACCCTCGCCGACGAGAACATAATGGACATCCAGAGCATCACCGACGCCGCGATGACCACCGGCCAGTCTGTTGCAGAGCTTTGCATAAGGTTCTTCCTGAACCTGCTCGTATGCTGGATCCTCGTCCAGTTCTTCTACTATCGCAAGAGCCGCCGCCGCGACTACTATTTCACCTTCATGGTGTTCTCGGCCGCGATGCTCCTGCTGCTCTACATTATGGGCAACGTGGAAGTGGGTGTCGGCCTCACCCTCGGCCTCTTCGCCATATTCGGCGTGATACGCTACCGCACCGAGACGGTGCCCATCAGGGAGATGACCTACCTCTTCGTCATCATCGCACTGGCAGCCCTCAACGGCCTCGCTCCGGTCTACAAGATCGTGGGCGTGGCGGGTCCCGACCCCCGCTACGTGATCAGTATGGGAACCGTCGGCATTATGGCCCTGTCGAACCTGCTCGTCATACTGCTCATCTGGTTCCTCGAGAACGGCAAGTTCCTCAATCATACTTCCACCAAGCTGGTGCTCTACGACCGCATCGAGCTCATAGTTCCGGAAAAGAGGGACGAACTGATAGCAGACCTGGAGAAGCGCACCGGCGTCAAGGTCGACAACCTTGAGATCGGCCACGTGGATTTCCTCAGGGATGCCGCCTACATCAAGATTTTTTATACGCTGGAGAAGGGCCAGACCGGCTCGATCGACACTCTCACCAGGGCCAAGGACTTCGTAGAACAATAGTGTTATGAAGACTGGAAGACTGTTGCTTTGCATACTGCTCGCCGCGATGCCCGTACTGGCTCAGGCTCAGATAACCGTGAACGACCTCGACGCAGATATGGCAGCGCGCGTAGGCGTGACCGTCGACAAGAAGATAGTCAGGGGTGTGCACCTGTCCCTGTCCGGCGAAGGAAGGCTCGACGACAATTTCAGCAGTTTCGGCCGCTTCGACACCGGACTCGGACTCACCTACAAGCTCAACGACAATTTCAAGTTCGGCGCAGGATACATATGGATCCAGAGGCTCTCGTCTTCCGACGTATGGAAGACCCGCCACCGTGTCTATGCCGATGCCAAATATACCCTGAAGTCAGGCTACTGGAATTTCTCCCTGAAAGAGCGCCTGCAGCTCACCCACAAGGACGTGAACTCATACAAGCACCAGAGCACGCCCAACTCCCTCGAGCTCAAGAGCCGTGTACAGGCCGCCTACAAGGGTTTCGTATCCCTCACCCCCTACTGCTATCTGGAACTGCGCAACGTGTTCAACGACCCGGCCTGCGCTGCGACCTGGAACTCCGTCAGCCAGACTTTCACCGACTATGTCTTCACCGGCTACACCGACGCCTATATCAATCGCCTGCGCGGATCGATAGGCGCCGAATGGGAGATCGACAAGCACAATTCCTTCGATTTCTACCTGCTTGCCGACTACAACTACGACAAGAACGTCGATACCGCACAGAGCGGCACGACGCTGAAATCGATCAGCTACGACCGCGGCTTCCGCGCATCCCTGTGCGTGTCGTACCAGTTCAGCTTCTGACGCGGCTCTAGACGCTCACGCTGTATTCGTGCTTTATTTCCTCCATCACGAACGTGCTCTCGATCGAGGCGACGTTGTCGTGACGCCCTATCACGTTCAGCAGGAACTGCTGGTAGTACTTCATATCGGGAGACTGGATGCGCAGCAGATAGTCGAAACTGCCTGAGATGTTGTAGCATTCCGTGACTTCGGGCACATCCTTTATCATAGAGGTGAAGGCCTCGGCCAGTTCCATGCTGAGCTGCCTCAGCTTCACGCTGCAGAACACCGCGAATCCCCTGTTGAGCTTTGCTGCGTCGAGTATGGTGGCATATTTCTGAATGTATCCGAGCCGCTCCAGGCGCTTTACCCGCTCATAGGCCGGCGTGGTGGACAGATGTACCTGCGCCGCAAGTTCCTTGTTGGTCAGACGGGCGTTCTTCTGCAGGGCCCTGAGGATGTCGAGATCCTTCGCATCGAGAGTGTATTCTTTTTCAGCTGCCATTTTCCGAGTGATTCAGAATAATATTCTATATAACAATGCAAATATAGCAATATTTTCTAAAGTTTTGAATTTCGTTGGCAAATGTTGCAAGCAGAATCACCTTTGCAGTGAAAAACATCACCGACAAACAATTAAAAACATACGACCATGAGTAAGAATTACCGCTTCGAGACTTTGCAGCTCCACGTAGGACAGGAACAGGCAGACCCCACGACAGATGCACGCGCAGTTCCCATCTACCAGACCACTTCCTATGTTTTCCACAACTCCCAGCACGCAGCCGACCGTTTCGGCCTCCGCGACGCAGGCAACATCTACGGCCGTCTGACCAATTCCACCCAGGGTGTATTCGAAGACCGCGTGGCTGCGCTTGAAGGCGGAGTCGCAGGCCTTGCAGTAGCCTCAGGAGCAGCGGCCATCACCTATGCCCTGCAGAACATCGCCCAGTCCGGCGACCACATCGTAGCGGCAGACAACCTGTACGGCGGTACATACAATCTCATAACACACACTCTCGCCACCCAGGGCATCACCAGCACCATCGTCAACATCAATGACCTGGCCGCCCTCGAAGCAGCCATCAGGCCCGAGACCAAGATCATCTACGCCGAGACCTTCGGCAATCCCAACGGCGACGTGCTCGACGTGGACGGCGTGGCCGAAGTGGCGCACCGTCACGGCATAGTCTTCATCGTGGACAACACCTTCGGAACCCCCTATCTCATCCGTCCCATCGAACACGGGGCCGATGTAGTAGTACACTCTGCCACCAAGTTCATCGGCGGCCACGGCTCGTCCCTGGGCGGCGTGATAGTGGACAGCGGCAAGTTCGACTGGCTGGGCAATGCTGACCGCTACCCTACTCTGACTAAACCTGACCCTTCATACCACGGTATCGTCTTCGCACAGGCCGTGGGTGCCGCAGCTTACGTGACGCGCATCCGTGCCGTCATCCTCAGGGATACCGGAGCCGCCATCTCTCCGTTCAACGCTTTCCTGCTGCTGCAGGGTCTCGAGACTCTCTCGCTGCGCGTAGAGCGTCACGTGGAGAACGCCCTCAAGGTGGTAGATTTCCTCAGCAAGCATCCCAAGGTTGCGAAGGTCAACCATCCTTCTCTTGCGGACCATCAGGACAATGCTCTCTACAAGAAGTATTTCCCGAACGGCGGAGGAAGCATCTTCACTTTCGAGATCAAGGGCGGAGAGAAGGAGGCCTGGAAGTTCATCGACGCTCTGGAGATCTTCTCGCTGCTGGCCAATGTGGCTGATGTCAAGAGCCTCGTGATCCATCCCTACACTACGACTCACTCGCAGCTGTCGGAAGAGGAGCTCAAGCAGCAGCACATCACTCCGGCTACCGTCCGTCTCAGCATCGGCACGGAGCACATCGATGACATCATCGAGGATCTGGAGCAGGCGCTCGCGAAGATCTGACGCACGCTGCATAATATAAACAGCAAGGCCTTCCGTAAGTGG
>JAGCFF010000057.1 GCA_017650285.1 Bacteroidales bacterium | reverse complement strand
GCCCGGCGGCCAGGAGCTGGTGAAGTATTACGACCAGATAGCAAAGGCGCTTGAAGGCCGCAACCTCAAGGTGTCCGCCATCTGCGCAGGCTTCCGCGGCTTCATTCTGGCCGAGGACCCGGCGGTGAAGGCTGACTTCGACAGCTCGATGCGCGAGATAGTCGATGCCGCCGGACAGATCGGCTCCACCGGCGTGATTATGGTGCCCGCCTTCAACCACCAGAGGCCCTGCAAGCCCCACACTCTCGAGACCAGGGACTATCTCTGCGAGCAGCTGCACGAGCTGGGCGAGTATGCCCTCAAGAAAGGAACCGCAGTGATCCTCGAGCCGCTGAACAGGGGAGAGGCGTTCTATATGAGGCTGGTGTCAGACGCAGCCGCCATCTGCCGCGACGCCGCCAGCGAAGGCGTCAAGTGTATGGGCGACTTCTGGCATATGAAGGAAGAGACCAGCGACTACGCGGCGCTGATGTCTGCCGGAAAGCAGTATCTGCGCCACGTGCACATCGCCAGCCGCGGACGCCGCGTGACTCCCGGCGAGGACGGCGACAAGGACAACTACATCGAGGGATTCCGCGCAATGAAGGAGCTGGAGTTCCCGTACTATATGTCATTCGAATGCGGTTGCGCAGGCGACCGCGCCGAGGCCAACGCAGCGGCCCTCGAACTGCTGCGCAGCCAGTGGGAACAAGCATAAAACTTCTACAGGGATGAAGATACTCGTCACAGGCGCAGCAGGTTTCATAGGATATCACGTTTCGAAAAGGCTCATCGAAAGGGGCGACGAAGTCGTAGGCCTCGACAATATGAACGACTATTACGACGTGCGTCTCAAGCAGGCCCGTCTTGCACAGCTGCCCTCGCATTTCACTTTCGTGAAGGCTGACGTGGCTGACCGCAAGGCTCTGCCCGAGCTTTTTGCCCGCGAGCGTTTCGACTCCGTGGTGCATCTCGCCGCCCAGGCAGGGGTGCGCTACAGTATCGACAATCCCGAAGCTTACATAGACAGCAACCTGGTGGGCTTCGCCAACGTGCTGGAGTGCTGCCGCCACTATCCCGTGCGGCATCTGGTGTATGCCAGCTCCAGCTCGGTCTACGGCGGCAACGAGAAGGTTCCCTTCGAAGAGACGGACAACGTCGACAACCCGAAGAGCCTCTATGCCGCCACGAAGAAGGCCAACGAGCTTATGGCCTCCTGCTACAGCAGCCTCTACGGGATGAAGGCGACCGGGTTGAGGTTCTTCACCGTCTACGGCCCCTGGGGCAGGCCCGATATGGCGCCGATGCTGTTCACCAAGGCCATCCTGGAAGGCAGGCCGATCAAGGTGTTCAACAACGGCGATATGCGCCGCGACTTCACCTACATCGACGACCTCGTTGAGGGAGTGGTCCGCACCCTCGACAGGATTCCTATCTCCGGACACGAGATCTACAACATCGGCTGCTCGCATCCCGTGATGCTGATGGACTTCATCTCCGCACTGGAGGCGGCTCTTGGAAAGGAGGCCGTCAAGGAGTTCCTCCCTATGCAGGCCGGAGACGTGCCGCAGACCTACGCCAGCACCGCCAAGCTCGAGCGCGATATGGGCTACCGGCCCGCGGTGCAGCTGGCCGACGGCCTGAAGAAGATGGCCGAATGGTATATGTCAGAAACGAACCCCCTCAAGTAAAACGCAAGAAGATGAAGATAAAGGAGACATCGATAGAAGGGCTGGTGATCGTGGAGCCGCAGATCTTCCGCGATGGAAGAGGCTATTTCTACGAGAGCTACAGCGCCCGCGACTTCAAGGCCGCCACAGGCTTCGAGCCGCGCTTCGTACAGGACAACCAGGCTTTCTCGCGCTACGGCGTCCTGCGCGGCCTGCATTTCCAGCTGCCGCCCCACGCACAGGCCAAACTGGTGTCGGTGGTTCGCGGCAAGGTGCTCGACGTGGCCGTGGACCTGAGGAAGGGTTCGCCCACCTACGGCCGCTATGAAGCCGTCGAGCTCAGCGGTGACAACCACCTGCAGCTCTTCATCCCCCGCGGCTTCGCCCACGGCTATCTGGTGCTGAGCAAAACCGCCCTCTTCCAGTACAAGTGCGACGCTTTCTATGCTCCCAAGGCCGATGGCGGACTTGCCTGGGACGACCCGGACATCGGTGTCGACTGGCCCATTCCTGCGAAGGATATCAGGCTTTCTGAGAAGGACCGCTGCCGCGGCCTGCTGAAAGATTTCGACTCACCTTTCAATTATCGGTAGAACTATGGCTTACGAAAGGAACATATTGATAACCGGAGGCGCCGGATTCATCGGCAGCCACGTGGTGCGCCACTTCGTGAGGAAGTATCCGCAGTACCGCATCATAAACTTCGACAAGCTCACCTATGCCGGCAACCTGGCGAACCTGAAGGACGTGGAGAACGAGCCCAACTACGTCTTCGTGAAGGGCGACATCTGCGACTTCGAGTTCGTGTGCAGCATGTTCTCGGCCTATGCGGTGGACGGAGTCATCCACCTGGCGGCTGAAAGCCACGTGGACCGCAGCATCAAGGATCCTTTCACTTTTGCGAAGACCAACGTGCTGGGAACCCTGTCTCTCCTGCAGGCCGCCCGCCTGCTGTGGGAGAAGACCGGCTACGAGGGCAAGCGCTTCTACCATATCTCCACCGACGAGGTCTACGGCGCCCTGGAGCTGACTCATCCCGAAGGCGTGGAGTCCGACTTCTCGGCCCACGAGGTGTACGGCGACGAGTTCTTCACCGAGGAGACTCCCTACCGTCCCCACAGCCCCTACAGTGCCGCCAAGGCGTCTTCGGACCACTTCGTGCGTGCGTTCCACGACACCTACGGAATGCCGGTGGTCATCACCAACTGCAGCAACAACTACGGGCCCTACCAGTTCCCCGAGAAACTGATACCCCTCTTCATCAACAACATCCGCCAGCGCAAGCCCCTGCCCGTCTACGGCAAGGGTGAGAACGTGCGCGACTGGCTCTATGTCGAGGACCACGCCAGCGCCATCGACGTGATATTCCATAAGGGCAAGGATGCCGAGACCTACAACATCGGCGGCTTCAACGAGTGGAAGAACATCGACCTGATCAAGGTGCTGATAGCCGAGGTCGACAGGCAGCTCGGAAGGCCGGAAGGGGCCGACGAAGACCTGATAACCTTCGTGACCGACCGTGCGGGGCACGACCTGCGCTATGCCATCGACAGCCGCAAGCTCAGCCGCGAGCTCGGCTGGAAGCCTTCCCTCCAGTTCGAGGAAGGCATCAAAAAAACTGTCCGCTGGTACCTCGCCAACCAGGAGTGGCTGGACAATGTCACCAGCGGAGAGTATCAGAAATATTACGATTCTATGTACGGCAACCGTTAGTCGCTGCTAGAGTGCCGACAGGATATTGTCGAAAATCAGATTGAGCTCTTTCTGAGTGTTGCGTGAGTTCGAAGTGCACGCGATCACTACGTCCTTGTCCGGGTGGACGAGAATGAACTGGCCGTTGGCGCCGTCGGCACGGTAGCCGTTGTAGCGGGTTCTCCACATCTGGTAGCAGTAGCCCTGCAGCCAGTCGCTGTTGGCCTTGGTCATACCCAGGCTCTCGAGCTGCTCCTCGCGGATGCCCGCGGGAACGCATTCCACCTGTTTCTTCGAGGCTTCTGCAATCCAGGCTGCGGGAACGATCTGCTTTCCGTTCCACTGACCGCCCTGGAGGAAGAGCTGTCCCATCTTGGCCATGTCTTCGGTCTTGAGGTAGAGGCCCCAGCCGCCGTGGTTGATGCCGTCGGCTGTCTCGCTCCAGGTGATGCCGGAGATGTGCAGCGGCTCGAAGAGACGGGGCTGGAGATATGACATTACGTTTTCGCCTTCAACTTTCTGCACGATGGCCGAGAGCATCAGCGTGGCGATGCTGTTGTAGCAGTAGAATTCGCCGGGCTTGTGCTCTACGGGGTAGGACAGGAAGTTCTTCACCCAGTCGAACTGGGGATCCTGTGCTGCAGCCCTCATAGCCTCATAGGTGTGGTCCACGTCGTGGCCGGCGGTCATCGTAAGCAGGTCCCATACGGTCATTGCAGCGAGGTTGTCGCTCACTTGCTCGGGGAGTTTGTCGGGGAAGAACGAGATCACCTTGTCGGTGAGACTGATCTTTCCTTCTTCGATAGCCAGGCCTACGGCGGTGGCCGTGAAGGTCTTGCTGACTGAGTACATCACGTGCAGGCTGTCCGGGGTCCATCCGTTGAGCCAGCGCTCTGCGAGCACCTTGCCGTGCTGCATCACCATAATGCTGTGCATCGTCACGCCCTGTGCGGTGTCGAGGGCTGCGAGGTAGCGGTCCATGGCTGCGACCAGTTCTGCAGAAGGTTCTGCGCGCTCGAGGCTGTCACCTGTTTCGTTTGTCTGGTTGCAGGCAACTGCTGCGGTAAGCAGCATTGCTGAAAGAAAGCCGAAAAGTATCTTTTTCATTGTAGTTTAGTATTAACGGTGCAAAGATATAAAAATTCTGTCTTTGCAAAATTGGGGTGCTTTGT
>JAGCFF010000056.1 GCA_017650285.1 Bacteroidales bacterium | reverse complement strand
TATGACATGATTCCTGCCGAGGAACTCGGACAGATGCCGTACATTCCTACGGTTCCTGAGTTTCTGGATTTTATTGGCAGGCAATATCCGCAGTATCCGGCTTTGACCGACATCAACAGACCTGAGAAGAGCGTGAACTACGCGCAGCTCGTCGAGAATGTTGCACGTCGCCGTGCATTCCTCAATGGCCTGGGTCTCGAAGAAGGTGCCAAGGTCGCCGTGTTCGACTTCAACAGTGTCGATGCTGTGGAAATGTTCCTGGCCGTAACTTCCGCCGGTTATACAGCTGTAATTCTGCCTCCGCAGCTTCCGGCCCCTGCAGTTGCGGGATCGTGTGCAAGATTCGACATTTCGGCCGTAATGGTGGGTGAAGCCCTCAAGGGTGCCACCGAAGGCCTCTCCATAAAGGTCTGCCCGATCACATCCATTGCTGAAACCCCTGCTGCAGCAGCCAAGGTTGACAAGGATGCCCCCGCTGCCATCTTCTTCACCGGAGGAACTACCGGTGTACCGAAAGGCGCCATCCTGCCTCACCGCGCACTGCTCAGAGGCTCCTTCAACGGAGCGTTTATGCCCTGCAGCATCCTGCATAACCACCGTACCATCGGTATGCTTCCTCTCAGCCACGTGTTCGGCCTGATCAAAGGCACTATGTCCTGCCTGTATTCCGGCAACGAGTGGGTTGCCTGCGAAGATATGAAGGCCACTATCGGCAAGCTTCCTGCAATCCAGCCTACATTCCTCACCCTCGTTCCCGGTCTCTGCGACATACTCTACGGACTCACCAGGATGTACACTCCCAACTTCCTCGGCGGCAAGCTCAAGATCATCATCAGCGGTGCGGCCAACGTGCCTCCGCGCCTGATCAAGGCCTTCGACGAAATGGGTATCGGCCTTCTGGGCGGCTACGGCCTCACCGAGGGTGCCAACTTCACCAGCGGCAACGCCGACGTCAAGACCCATCCGACTTCTGTCGGCAAGCTCTATCCCGAGCAGCAGATCCGCTTCGTGGACGGAGAGATCCAGCTGAAGGGTGACAATATCTTTCTGGGCTACTACAAGGATCCGGCTAATACCGAAGCTGCATTCACGGAGGACGGCTGGTTCCGCACAGGCGACCTCGGCCGTATGGACGATGACGGCTTCCTCTACATCACCGGCCGCATCAAGAACCTGATTATCCTTGCCAACGGCGAGAACATCTCTCCCGAGAGCATAGAGGAGCCTTTCTACAAGTGCGACGCCCTGCGCGACTGCCTTGTCAAGGAAGACATAATGAACGGCGAGAGCGTGATAGCCATCGACATCCTGCCTCAGCCCGCGTTTGTCGAGGGCAAGTCGGAAGAGGAAGTCAACGCATTCTTCCACAAGCTCGTGGACGACATCAACGCGACCCTTCCGACCACCCATCGCGTAACCAAGGTTACCGTAAGGAAAGAAGATTTCAAACGTACCGGCTCACTAAAAGTATCCCGCAACCAATGACAGAATCAGAAGTATTCGCAGGACTCAAGGAAGTTCTGGCAGTGATGAAGCCTCATCTCGACACTTCATCTGCTACGCTCGAGAGCAATCTCGTGCGCGACCTGGGCATCGACTCCCTGTCGATGCTGCTTATGTCCCTGGCCCTGGAAAAGAAGTTCGATGTGAATTTCGACACCAACCAGGCCCCGTTCACGACTGTGGGGGAGGTTGTCAGCTATATCATGGAGAACCAGAAATAATCCTGGCTCAAATAGAATGAAATGACACAGGCGCTGCTATTCTGCAAGCGCCTGTGCTATTATTGATACCGGGTTCATCACAGGGATGCCTGTGCTCATCTCTATCTGCCATTTGCAGGTCTCGCACTCGGTGGCTACTGCGAACGGCGCCGAATCGCCGGCCTTTGCCTTGGCCTCCCGGATCTCCTGGAACAGGGTTTCTCCGATCTTCTGGGAATAGGGATAGTTCTCCTTCTTGAATCCGAAAGTGCCAGATATGCCGCAGCAGTTGGGCTCCAGCAAGGTCAGTTCCAGTCCCGGAATCATACGCAGTATTTCCAGAGTGAACTGCTGCCAGCCCATACGCTGCATATGGCAGGCGGTATGGTAGGCCACCCTCATATGGAAGTCCTTGCGGAAATTGAGCTTGATTTCTCCTGACATCAGGCGGGGATACAGCCAGCGGGTGAGCAGCATAATCCTGTCCTTCACATCTTCGTTGGGGAGTCCGAGCACTTCGGGATATTCCTCGCGCATCATATGCGTGCAGGACGAAGAAACGGTCAGCACGGGACCTTCTGCTTTCCTGAAAGATTCCAGATTGACCTTGCCCTGCCTTGCGGCCTTGGCGGCGAATCCGTTGCTCATCAGCGCTATGCCGCAGCATTTCTCACGCTCGAGCAGACTGACTCCGTAGCCTGCGGCGTTTACAACCTTGACGAAGTCTTTGCCGAGCTGCGGATAGTTGTAGTTGGCGTAGCAGCCGTGGAAGAAGTTGACCTTCTTTTCGAACGCTTCCTGGCCGGCCTGGGCTTCCTTGCGGAACCAGGTCTCGAAGGTCTTGGAACTGTATTTGGGGAAGGTGCGGTGCTTGTCGACCCCCAGCGTGCCGTGGAGCACGGCTTTGGCTGCGCCGGTGCGGAGCACGCCATTGGCTACGGGAGCTATCGGAGATGCGGCGATGCCGCCGACGAAATCGGTGGAGGCGAGTGTCCAGTCGCGAAGGCCGTGCAGGCCGCGCACCTTTGACTGCGAACCGTACCTGATACGGGCGGACTGAATCATATCGCCTATCTTGACGCCTGAAGGACAGGCCACTTCGCAACGCTTGCAGTTGAGGCAGTACTTGAGGGCGTAATCGTAGTACTCAGGATCCTTGATGCGGTATCTTTCACCGTCGGGACCGGCTTTCTTGGGCCCCGGATATTGCTCGTTCACTGCCAGCATCGGGCACACCAGAGTGCAGAGGTTGCACTTCAGGCACTGCTCGAGATTCGCTGTACTTATGCTTGTTTCCTGCATCTTCCTTATAGTTTTTTCAGAACTTCCTGCGCGGCGGCCTTGCCGCTGGCTTCTATTTCACTGTCGGACATCGGGTCGCCTGCCAGCACCTGTCCGGCGGCATAAAGGTTCACTACGCTGATGCCTGCCTTGAGCACGTGGCCTTCGGCGTCGGTCTTCACTCCGAACCTTTCGTAGGGCTGCAGGGCGAAGAAATCCGGGCTGAACCATTTGGAATGGTCTGCCTCGAACTCGACGTCGGCATCGAACACGGGCTCGTACATCCCCTCCATATTGGAAATGATGCCGCGGGAGAAGAATTTCCCAGTCGCAAGCACATAGGCTCCGGCCTCTAGGGGTTCGTCGCCCAGGTTGCGGCTGAACACTTTCGTCACGAGGGAGCCGTCTTCGGACAGCTCTGCCTTGATGATGCTGTCGCCCCTGAACACAGTGACGCCTTTCGCCGCCAGGGCAGACAGCGCTGCGTAGGGGGGGCGGGTCTGTTCCTTGTGGGAGGCGGGCCCTTCGGAAGCATCGTGGAGCGAAAGGCCTTCGGAGAACAGCGCCACTTTCCTGCCTGCCTCCGCAAGCACGTCAGCTGCCGAACATCCGGCCAGTCCGCCGCCTATAACGATTATGTCGAACTTCATATTACTTTCTGTGTACCTTATGCATATAATCTGCCTCCCTGAGGGTGTCGCCCCAGAGCACAGGCGCCATTCCTTTCCAACGCTCCTGCAGATAGTCGTCCATCAGTTCTTCGGCCTTGCCGGGAGTTCCGAGCACTTCGGCCAGCACCTTGGCGACCCTGCGTATGCAGAACGATCCCTGGCAGGTTCCCATACCGACCCTGGTATGCCTCCTGAGGTCGGAGATGCTTCTCACGCCGAGGTTGCGCACGGCGTATTCGATTTCGGCGCGGGTTACCTGCTCGCATTCGCAGATGATCTCTCCAAGGCCTTTGCCGCTGAAGTCCATCATATCGGCTTCGCTGCCGTGACGGCCTACCGCAGCGCGCTTGTTCACCGGATCCTTGCCCGATTTGCGCTTTGCAGAGCCGGGGAGCTTCCTCCTGGCAGTGGTGCAGGGAATCTTGAGACCCAGCTTTTCGCAGACCAGGTCGGTGGCCATCTCGGCCATAAGACGGCAGGTGGTGAGCTTGCCGCCCGTGATGGTGATGAGACCCTTGATGCCGTCGCGCTGCTCGTGGTCGAGCAGGACAATGCCGCGGCTGACGTTCCTTCCGCTTGCGGAACTGTCCGCAACGACGAGGGGACGCACGCCTGCATAGGCGCGGATTATCCTTGTGGTCGAGAGCTCAGGCACGAGGTTGATGCCTTCCTTGAGAAGGAGTGAAACCTCGTCGGCAGTGGCCCGCATATCTTCGCAGTCCTCGAAAGGAACCTTGTCGGAAGTGGTTCCGAGCACGCTCACTACGTCACCCGGGACCAGGATGTCGGCGTTGCCGGGCTTGCGGCAGCGGTTGATCACCATTCTGGTGAGGCGGTGCCCGAAGATGAGCAGGGAGCCTTTGCTGGGCATCATATCGATGTGGGCGCCACCCATCTCTGCGATGCGCGCGCTCCAGATTCCTGCGGCTATGATGACCTGTCTCGAGCGGATAGTGGTGTCGCCGAGCCTTACGCCCTTGACGTCTCCGTTCTCTTTCACGAGGGAAGTTACTTCGCGGAACTTGATGACGTCGGCACCGTGCCGCACTGCATCGAGAATGTTGGCGTCAGTGAGGCGGAAAGGGTCGACCGATGCGTCGGGAACCTTCACGGCACCTATGAGCGCGGGATTCACGGCAGGCTCCATCTTTATCGCCTCCTCGGGGGTTATCGCTTCGGCGTCGATGCCGCAGTCACGGCAGGCCTTGATGAATTTCTCCTGGTATTCCAGGCTGTCTTCGGGCAATGTGATGAACAGTCCTCCCG
>JAGCFF010000055.1 GCA_017650285.1 Bacteroidales bacterium | reverse complement strand
CTACAAGGAAATCACCCCGAAGGGATATGTAGAAGGCCCCTTTATGCTCAAGCGGGGAAACACATACTACTTTATGTGGAGCGAGGGAGGCTGGACCGGCCCCGACTACCACGTGGCCTACGCAATGTCCGACAACCCTTTTGGCCCCTTCGAGCGCATCGGCACCATACTCGAGTCCGATCCTGAAGTCGCTACCGGCGCGGGGCACCACTCCGTCATAAAAGGCCGTGGCAAGGATGAGTACTACATCATATACCACCGTCACCCTCTCGGTGCCACGGACGGCAACGACAGGGTGACGTGCATTGAAAGGCTGTACTTCGACAAGGACGGGAAGATTCTACCGGTGAAGATCACTTTCGAAGGAGTTCCCGCCGCCCGGCTTTAAATCATTTGAAAATCTGCGGTGCGAGGACCTCGAGGTCGGCGCGCCAGGTCGGCCAGCTGTGACCAGCCTGAGCGTTCTCGACATATTTGTAGTTGAGGCCGAGCTCGTCCATCACCTTTAGGGTGTTCTTGCAGTTCTGGTAAGCGATGTCAGAAGGACCGCCCTGTGTGAAATAGAACTGGCGGTATTCCTTGTTGATCTGGGCGATCTTGCCGGCGATGCCGAGGCGCTCAGCCTCCTGTTTAGGGTCAACACCCGGCTTCAGGCTTGAAGACAGCACCCAGGCATAGCTGAACATCTCCGGATGGGTGAACACAGCCTCCATAGTCTCCATACCTCCCATCGAGAGGCCTGCAATCGCACGGCTCTTCTGGTTGGCGAGAACACGGTAATTCTGCTCCACGAACGGGATGATGGAACTGAAGAGATCCTCTGCAAAGGGCGGAACCTCATCGGGGACATTGATGGTTCCATTCGGCATCACGACTATCATAGGCACCATCTTGCCCTCGGCCAGCAGATTGTCAAGAATCCATCCGGCAGCACCGACGGTCGGCCAGGCTGCGTCATTGTCTCCGCCACCGTGGATGAGATACAGCACCGGAAGTTTCTGCTTCGAGTTCTCATATCCGGCAGGGGTCCAGACGTGCATACGACGCATCTCCTTGAGATTCTTCGAATAGTACCAGCGCTGTGCGACAGCTCCGTGCGGAACGTCTTTCACATAGCCTTCTCCGACAGTCAGGATGGCTGAAGTCTCGCCTGCAAGAGCGCTCTTCGGGTCCTGTACCTTCACTCCGTCAACGATGAAATGGTAGCGGAACAGGCCGTTGTCAAGCTTGCCTGACATACCCTGCCATACTCCGTTCGGGGCTTCCTTGAATTCGACACGGGCGTTATAGCCAAGATCTCCACCCAGGGAAACAGTACGTGCCTTGGGTGCATAAATTTGGAAAAGGACTCTGCCGTCAGGCTGAACGATGACAGAGCGCAGGGTGTCGTTGGGCGTGCGTCCCATCCGCTGTGCAGACAGCGACAGGGACATCGCCAGGATTGAAATGATCAGTATTGCTTTTTTCATTGTTGAAATATTATAAATGGATTCATAAAAATCTGGTCAACTTCCATACGGCCGTCAGGGGTGAAACCATAGCTGCCGATGTGGATCACGCGGGGCTGAATGCGCCCAGGACGGTTGTGTGAATGGAAAACTATCCTGCGCTGGCCCTGGTTGTCAATGAAGAGGGCGTGATGGCCGGTGCCGTCGAAACCGCCGGCGAACTGAAGTACGGGATTGCCGTCGAACTTGGTCCACGGCCCCTGAAGCGAAGTGGCGGTGGCATAACCCACACCATAGGCAGGACTTTCATAGCTGTTGGCGGAATAGGTCAGATAATAGACACCTTTGTGCTTGACGATGAAAGGCCCCTCATTCACGGAAGGCCACACTTTCTCCCACTCCTGGCTCATTTTGATCACGAAACGTCCGGTACCGGGCTTGAGATGGACCAGGTCGTCCTGCAGCTCGGCAATCCATATCTCGTTGCCGTTGTCGAAATTCACGAAAAGCAGGTAGGGCGTGCCGTCGTCATCGATGAACAGAGAATTGTCGATACCCTTCTCCTCCCTCATCGGGACTTTCTCCTGCTGTACGAAAGGGCCCAGTGGCGAGCGGGATGTCGCCACGCAGAAATGCTCCTCGGCAGAATAGTACATATAGTAAAGGTCGCCTATGCGATAGACCTCGGGGGCCCAGAACCATTTCTCGCCATAGGAATCGTCCTTTGACAAGGCAAGGTACATCTGCCTGCCTTCCGGCCACTGCCACTGCATCAGGTCGGTGGAGGTGCAGACCGCTATGCCGTCGGCCGCACCAGTACCGTAGAGGTAGTAGACACCGTCCTCACAATAGATAAAAGGATCGGCCAGAGGAATGTTGCTGCTGCTGGCATCCTGGGCTGTCATTGCTGAACAGGCCCAGAAGATGGCGAAGAGAATGGAGATGGCTTTTTTCACTGTAAGTCCGTTTTGCGCAACAAGGTAACAAAAATAATGGTAACTTTGAAGAAGGCGTACCGGTGCCGATATCCGGAGTTTGTTATGAAAAAACTATTGTTGATTGCTTCTTTTCTGTTCTTATGTCTGACTATGAACGCTGAGCTCCGGCTCAAATACCCCACCGGCGACCATATGGTGCTGCAGCAGATGTCACAGGCTGCAGTTTTCGGCTTCGCCACTCCTGGAGCAACAATCTCCGTGACTCCTTCTTGGGACCGTGAGACCTACACCGCCAAAGCTGACGCCAAGGGCCACTGGACGGCTTATGTCCCCACACCTGCCGCCAGCTACAACGTCTATACCGTCGCTGTCAAGGGTGACGGAGGCTCGGTAACCATACAGGACGTGCTGGTAGGAGAAGTGTGGCTGGCATCAGGACAATCCAATATGGAAATGCCCATCAGGGGTTTCGACAACTGTCCTGTCAAAGGATACAATGAGGTAATCACACAGGCTCCTGCCCGCGACCGCATCCGTATGCTCTATGTCCGTACCATACAGGCCGACGAGCCGCAGGAAGAAGTGACTGATGCCGCCACCGACGGCTGGAAGGGCGCAGACCCCAACAGCATTCCGGATATGAGCGCAGTAGGCTATTTCTTCGCACGCAAGCTCAATGAAGTGCTTGACATCCCTGTCGGCGTTGTCGCATTCGCCCGCGGAGGCGCACGTGTCGAGGGCTGGCTGCCCAAGGAGACAGTTGCCTCCTTCGGAGAGGATGTTTCCACAGAAGCCGTCAAACAGAGGATTGATATGCTCCGTCCCTACGAAATGTACAACGGTATGCAGGCTCCCCTGCAGGGCTACACCGCACGCGGCTTCATCTGGTATCAGGGATGCTCCAACGTGGGCCACGAAGACGAGTTCGTCCCGAGGATGACCGAGCTTGTCCGCCAGTGGCGCAGCGACTGGAAGGACTTCGGCAACAAGATGCCCTTCTATATGGTCGAGATCACTCCCTACAGCGGTCACAACGGCACCGGCGCTGCCCTGCGCAAGGCTCAGCACGACGTTGCCAAGCAGGTGCCCAACTGCGGCATAATCTGCACCAATGACCTCGTGGCTCCTTACGAGGCTGCCAACATCCATCCCTGCGACAAGGAGTCTGTCGGCAATCGTCTTGCCTATCTGGCGCTGAACAGGGACTACGGCTTCACCCGCATCGCCTGTGACGCTCCCGAAGCTGTCGCACTCAGCAAGATGCAGGGCTTCGGTGGCCGTCCCGGCGCAAGACCGGGTGCCGCACCTGCCGCCCCGATGACTATGATCCAGATAGCCAACTGTCCTCACGGCATCGACCGCACAGAGGAGATAGAGGGTATGGAGGTTTGCGGCCCGGACGGAGTATGGCACAAGGTCAACCGCGTGATGTTCTTCCGCGGAAGCATGATTCCGATGTCGCAGGAAGTGACTGACATCAGGGAAGTGCGCTATGGCTGGGCAGACTTTATGCCCGGCAACATCCACAGCGTGGAAGGCCTGCCTCTCGTTCCCTTCTGGCTGAAAGTGGAAGAACAGTAATTGTCGGTTCAATATTTAGTCAATTATGAAAAAGCATCTTGCAGCAACTCTTTGCCTGCTTCTGATGGCGGTATCGGCCAGTTTCGCAGGCAACCTCAGGTTCTCTTCCTTCATCGGGGACAATATGGTGCTCCAGCAATCCACCGAAGTGCGGATATGGGGCTTCGCCGATCCCGGTTCGAACGTCTCTGTGTCGGCCTCGTGGCTCTCTTCTTCGGCTTCCGCCAGGGCAGATGCCGATGGCCGCTGGGAAGTCAAGCTCCGCACCCCTGCAGCCACATTCTCACCCCAGACCGTGAGGGCACGCAGCGGCAACGAGACGGTGACCGCAAAGAACGTCCTGATAGGCGAGGTCTGGCTCTGCTCGGGCCAGAGCAATATGGAGATGCGCCTCTCCGGCGGTAACGGCACTCCTGTCGAAGGCTCGCTGCAGGAAATCGCCCATTCCGGCAAATACAAGGGAGTACGGCATTTCGAAGTCAGGAAAGAGCAGGCTCTCGAGCCCAAGACCGATGCGAACGGAGAATGGAAGGAATGCAACCCTGCCAATTCACCCTCATTCTCTGCAGTCGGATATTTCTTCGCCACACGCCTTTCAGAAATCCTCGACGTCCCGGTCGGCATCATAAACGCCAGCTGGGGAGGCTCTGTGATCGAAGCCTGGATGAGCGAAGGACTGCTGAAGGACTATCCTGACGTCGACCTGGCCAACGCTTCAGACAGCAAGGTCAACGCGATGTACAAGCCGATGATAATGTACAACGCGATGTTCCGCCCTGCCAGCCAGTTCGCCCTCGCCGGCATAATCTGGTTCCAGGGAGAGTCGAACATCAGCATCTCCTATCTCGAATATGCCGACCGCCTCACGGCTATGGCAGATCTGTGGAGGAACGACATAGGCCG
>JAGCFF010000054.1 GCA_017650285.1 Bacteroidales bacterium | reverse complement strand
GAGGTTCCCGCACACGACCAGGCCTTCTATACCGAGAGGAATGTTCCCCACGGAAACGTTCAGGAGATCCTCGTCTGGTCAAAGAGCACCAATCAGCTCCGCCGTGCATTCGTCTACACTCCTCCTACCTACGATGCAAGCAAGAAGACCAGATATCCTGTTCTTTATCTGCAGCACGGCTGGGGTGAGAACGAGTATGCCTGGTCAAACCAGGGCCACGCCAACATCATTATGGACAACCTGATCGCTGACGGAAAGATCGAACCGTTCATCGTCGTGATGACCTACGGTATGACCAATGAAGGCTTCCGTCCCGGTGGCGCCGCTCCGGCAGGTCCGACTGCTCCCATCGCTACTGCAACAGGCGCTCCCACTGCAGTTCCTCCTACCCGTCCCGCAGTTGCAGCTCCCGCAGCAGGTGGCCAGCGTGCCGGCGGTATGGGTATGATGATGAACAACGGCTTCGAGACCGTTCTCGTAGACGAACTCATCCCCTACATCGATTCTCACTTCAAGACCAAGGCTGACAAGGCTCACCGCGCAATGGCAGGTCTGTCAATGGGTGGTATGGAAACCCACAGCATTACCCTCGCACGTCCTGAGGTATTCGGCTACTACGGTCTGCTCAGCGGCGGTACCTACACTCCCGAAGAGCTGGCCGGCATCAAGGATATCAAGGGTATCTTCCTGGGTTGCGGCAGCAAAGAGGGTCCTGACAACATCAGAAACGCCGCAGCAGCTCTCCAGGCTGCCGGCTACAATGCCAAGGGTTATGTTTCAGAAGGCACTGCCCACGAGTTCCAGACTTGGAGAAGGTGCCTCTATGAGATGGCTCCGATGCTCTTCAGATAACAGAAGACTGAATAAATAAAAAAGAACTCTGCAAGCGATTGCAGAGTTCTTTTTTTGTAACAGTCCCGACGGATTATCTTCCGCGGGCCACCGTGATGACTCCTGCAGAATAGGGAGCGATGTCGAGGCTGCCTTCCGAAGCGGAAACCTTGAAAGTCAGCTGCTTCTGTGCTACGGCGTCTTTCTTCGCCATAGTGTTGCCGACCATCAGGTCGCCGGGAGCGAAGTAATCGTAGACGGCATCCACTGCTGCGTCCCACTTGCCCTTGAAAGTCAGCTTGTAAGGCTTGTCGGTAGGGTTCACGACCTTGATGATCACATCGTGGCCGTTCTCCGACATCGTGGTCACCACATTGATGTCGCCGGTCTCACCCTCATAATCGAGACGGTACTTTGAGAAATGGTCGTGCCAAAGTTTGGTCACCTGGTAGTTGGGAGCCACGAACACATCCTTGTAGTCGAAGTTGATGAAAGCATTGTTCCAGTCCGGAGCGTCGGTACGGCGGATGAACAGCGCTGCGGCACCCATAGCCACTACGTCGCGGGCCTCGCAGACATTCAGGAATCCTCCTGCGAAGAGACCTGTACGCCAATCCTGGCTGTTAAGGTTCCATTCAGAGATGAAGAGCTTCACGTTCGGATTCGGGCTCTTGGCGATCATATCGGCGTAGCGGTCATACTGACGGGCAAGGTTCTGCGGTCCGGTGGCATAACCGTTCTGCTGCTCGTAGTGGTGCAGGCTCATATAGTCGAAGTAGTTGGCTGAGCGCATCAGGAACTGCTCGTCCTCCTGGAATCCGCCGCAGGCGATGATCTTGATGGTAGGGTCGATCTCACGCATCGCAGTCGAGAACTTGCGTACATCGGCTTCATACTTGTCGATACCCATTTCCCACATCTCGTTGTCGATCTCCCAGTATTTCACATTGTAGGGCTCGGGATGGCCGTTTGCGGCACGTTTCGCACCCCAGGGGTCAGTAGCCGGAGCGTTGCAGTAGCGGAGCCAGTTGAGGGCGTTCTGGAATATGCCTTCAAGCTCTTCCTCGGGACGGTCGAAACCTACGGTCACGACTATCACGGGCTCTGTGCCTATCTCGCGGCAGAAGCGGATGAACTCGTCTGTTCCGAAGTTGTTCTGGTCATAGTCCATCCACATCCAGTGTGCCCAGCGCTGCCTCTGGGTCTGGGGACCGATGCCCCAGCGCCAGTCGTACTGAGCCACATATCCTCCTCCCGGCCATCTGAGGCAGGTCGGGCCGAGAGACTTGACGGTATTGAAGATGTCAGGCCTGAAACCGCCAAGATCCTTTCCTGACTTGGTGGTCAGGCTGGCTTCGTCGACCTGGACTGAACCGTTCTCCACGCAGATCGCGAAATCGGCATCGCCGTCGAACGATCCGTGAAGTTCGAAATCATATTTCTTCCATTTCGGGCCGGGAACTCCGAGAACCATTGTAGAAACAGCCTCGTCGCCCTTGCGCAGCTGGACAGAGAGGACACCGTCACCCTTGGCGTGGATATAACCGATATATCTCTCACCCCTGACTATGTTCTGGGGGCCCTGTGAGATTCCGGCCTTGGCAGCTGTGGTGATCTTCTGCGAGTAGTCCATATTCACTGCACCGCCTTTGACAAGTTCGAACTCTCCGTTGCCGAAGGCATTCCACTGCGGAGCTACTGCAGGAACCTTGACATCCTCAGGGATTCCCTCGAAGTAAACAGTCTTGCCGTTGGCTGAAGTCACTTTTATATTGCGGAACAGGGCCTCGGTATAGTTCACCCAGAAAGTGATGTCGTTGCTTCCGGCACGGTCGAGTTTAGATGACGAAAGCACCTTCTTGCCGTCCCAGTAGACAGTAGCGCTCGAACCTTTGCAGGAGATGCGCAGCTTGTGCCAGTCGCGGTTCTCGTTGATCTGGGCTGAAGTGGCAGTCTTCGACACTATCGGCTGGAGAGTCCTGACGGTACGCCTCATACCGCGCACTTCGGTCTCATTCTCGACCATCCTGCTGATGCTGAAGTCCGGAACCACGGTCTGCTGCTGTACGGCAGCCCTTGCCTGGTTCATAGCCGCAGCCTGAACCTGTGACTCTGTCTGCGACAGGTTGAGGGCCCTTACTTCATATTTGGGATCGTGGATACGCACGAAGTAGGGTTCTCCGCCGGCCTGGTCCTTGAAGGCAACTCTGATGTCCAGCAAACCGCCGCTCCAGGCCCTTCTTGCGAGCCTGTAGGAACGCCAGTTGACATCCATCGTTATTTCGTAATCGTCGCTGCCGACATTAGTGATATGGATTGGCTGCTCATATCTGGTGGGGGAATGGAGCACGACATCGTCGTCCATAAACCAGCCGTCGAAATAGCCGTCACGGGGCGGAATGCCCGGGAAGTGCTCATTCTCGAAAGACCTTTCGTACAGCAGTTCCTGCCACACTCCGTTGTTGGCCGAGAAATAGATGTGCTCGAAAAGCTGACCGTAGAGCATCGGATCTATGAATCCCGACGGTTTGTCAGACTTTACAGTGATTTCGGCTCTTTCCTGAGCCAGGCCGCTGAATGCAATGCAGAGGGCCGCAATTGAAATGATGATTATTTTTTTCATGATGCTTTGATTGCTATTTCATTTGCCACCAGTCCCATTCGAAGAGGTCGTGGCCGCCTCTTCCACCTTTGAATACGAAGAACAGGTCGTGTACGCCAGCAGTTCCCTTGAGGTTGCAGGAAACTGTCTTCCAGTCCTTGCCCGGAGTTATCTGCAGCGTGCCCTCGAGAGGTCCGTTCATACTGTCAAGATGGATTTCGACAGTTGCGGGAGTGTTGTCGCAGTATACGACAGCGATGAAGCGCTTGCGTCCGTTGCCGAAGTCGGCACCTTTTATCTGCAGATACTCTCCGTCGTCAATGTGGTCGACGACTATGCCGCGGCCGGCAATCTTGCTGGTCTTCAGGCCGTAGCCCCAGGCCATCGTCTCGGCCTCGATGCGGCCGTTCAGCTTGAAGGGCTGTATCTGCTCGAGTGTCGCGTCGAAGAAATAAGGCACCTCCTGGATCGTTCCGTCAGGATTGTAGGTCATTTCTGCCGCAGAGACGGAGCGTCTTTCGTGGTGTGAATAGGTATCGAGGTGCATAATGTCATAGTTCAGGCCGAAGACATAGGACTTGCCCTTGTAGTCGATGATGCCCGGGTGGTTGCCCCTTGTCCTCTGTGTATGGTCCATAATGTGTCCCTTGTATGTCCAGGGGCCCTCGGGGCTGCTGCTCATCGCATAGCCGATGCCCTCAGGGCAGCAGGTCGATGCGAAGGCCAGATAATAGTGACCGTTGCGCTTGTAGAACCACGGGCCTTCCTGATAGTCCTGGATCTTGTAATCCAGCTTGTGGATAGGACCGTCGAGGGAGATCATATCCTCGTTGAGCTTGGCCCAGTACAGGTTGGGATTGCCCCAGTACATATATGCCTGGCCGTCGTCGTCGATAAATACGGTAGGATCGATGTCATCCCAGTGCTCTCTCTGCCATACCAGCGGCTCTCCTATCGGATCCTTGAACGGGCCGTAGGGAGAATCGGCCACCAGCACTCCGATGCCGTGTCCGTGGAGAGGGCAGTACATATAGAACTTGCCGTTGCGCTCCACTACCTGCAGGGCCCAGGCGCCGTTGTCCCTGGATCTCCAGGCGAAGTCCTTGGTAGAAGCCACTGAGCCGTGGTCGGTCCAGTTCACCATATCCTCCGAGGTATAGAGCAGCCAGTCGTACATCTCGAAGTTGGCACCCCAGTCCTCGTCGTGGGTGGTGTAGAGGAATATCTTGCCGTCATATACCATAGGTGCAGGGTCGGCGGTATATTTCGTCTGGATGATAGGCATATTGACCTTGGAATTGAACTTCCACCAGTCAAGGTCGAACAGTTCGGTGTCACCGCCGCGGAAGAGGATGTACACGTCGTGGATGCCCGTCACCCTGCGCCTT
This sequence comes from Bacteroidales bacterium, assembly GCA_017650285.1. GTDB lineage: Bacteria > Bacteroidota > Bacteroidia > Bacteroidales > UBA932 > Equibacterium. The sequence continues at coordinate 10,143 of JAGCFF010000054.1, read as the reverse complement.
ATCTCAGCATTGTACACGGCATTCTCTCCGCCCACGTTCATCCTGGCAATGGGCTGGTCACCGATATTGTCGAGGTAGAATTCGATCTGTCCGCGGTTCTTGTAGTTGGCCACTTCGACAGTCGCCTGCTTTGCGCCTTCGCTGCCGAAATCCACGTTGCGGACCTTGATCCAGTCTCCGTTGTGGATCGAAGTGACAAAGTGCCTTGTGCCCGCACGGCGGTCGGTCTTGACACCGTGCGAGTCTGCCATAGTCTCGGCTTCCACCCTCTTGTAAGGGTCAAGGGTCGCCACGGGTGCAGGACCTTCCTTCGTAAACGGAATGAAGGGAATGCTGCCGTCAGGATTGAAGGTGAACTGCTCCACGCAGGCAGAACGGTGGAATCCGCCGCCGTTCGGAAGAGTTCCGGCGTGATAGAACATATAGTCGTTACCCTTGAAGTTGATGTTTCCGCCGTGGATGGTGAAACTGTTGACAGATTCGTCCATTATGCGGCCGCGGTATGTCCAGGGGCCGTCGATGGTCGGTGCGGTGGAGTATGCCATATGCTCGGGAACTCCGCCCGCAGGGTAAGACATATAATAGATGCCGTTACGCTTGTTCACCCACGGGCCTTCCTCGTAGCCCACCATCATCACTTCCTTGCGGATGCTCCAGTCCATCTTCATCGATTCGGGACCGAAGCAGGCAGGATCGTGGAATCCGGGGACTTCCTTCCACCCGTCGGCAAAAGAAATCATATCGTCGTTGAGCCGGCCGTACCAGCAGCCTTTGTTGCCCCAGAAGAGGTATGCCTTTCCGTCATCGTCGATGAAGACGGTGGGGTCGATGAACGACCATCCGGTGGCAAGAGGGCCTCCGATAGCGTCTTTCCACGGGCCCTGGGGATCGTCGGCGACAGCTACGGCAAGTGCATTGGCACGGGTGCCGTCCTCAATCACGCAGACATACCAGTACCATTTTCCGTTGCGCTCGACAATCTGGGACGCCCAGGCATTGTCGCCTTTCTCGCACCAGGCGAAGGTATCGGTCGAGATAGGTGTACCCAGGTAGGTCCAGTTCACCATATCCTCGGTGGAGAACAGCTGCCAGTCGTTCATCTTGAAATAAGTGGCGTCGTCCTCGTCGTGTCCGGTTGCCATATACACCTTGTCCCCATAGACGAAGGGAGCCGGATCCGGTGTGTAGGATGTGCTGACCAGCGGCCTCTGGCCGTAGCCTGGAATTGTGCTTAACACTGCCATTGCGGCAGTCAAAGCACAGAATAATCGAAGTTTTTTCATAGTATGTTTATTGATTTCTTAGTTTACATCCTGACTGTGTATGAGCCGGCTTCGTAGTCTTTTGACTGGGTTTCGCCGGGAAGGGTCACGGTAGCCCTGGCTCCTTTGGGAACAGTGAAGTTCCATACCCACTGGTCTCCCTCATATTTCCACGAACTCTTGATGACTCCGGATACCGACTGGTATTCAGCATCAAGGGAACCGAGTCGCTTGTCGGGCACAGGCTTCATGATGATATGCCTGAAACCCGGCTCGGCGGTATCGGTCGCGATTCCGGCTGCAGTCTTCCATATCCAGGCACATACGGCTCCGTACGCATAATGGTTGAAACTGTTCATTCCTCTCGGTCCCATACCCTTGTCGAGGGTATAGCTGTTCCAGCGCTCCCAGATGGTAGTGGCTCCGTTGTCGATCGAATAGATCCAGCTCGGATTCTTGCGCTGCAGCAGCAGTTCATAGGCAATGTCGACCATACCGTTTTCGGTCAGCACGTCCATAAGGATTGATGTACCGAGAAATCCTGTCTGCAGGCAGTTTCCATGCTCTGCGAAATTCTCGCGAAGACGGGTCTTGACAGCCTCTTTCGCCTCTCCTTCGAAGAGCTTGTTCTTCAGGGCGAAGAGAGCAGGAGTCTGCATCGTGTTGAGTATTTCGGTCTTGAATCTGCCGTCTGGGGTCAGGAAGGTCTCGCGGATATAATCCTTGGCCTCCTGTTCCATTGCTGCGTATTTTGCCGCATCGCGTCCTGTGGCAGCAGCCATATCGCGCATCATTCCGGCATCGATGGCCCAGTAAGAGGCACAAAGGTAGCTCCAGTAATCTATCGCTTCGGGAAGCGGAGCACTCCTGCCGAATATGTCACGTCCGAAGGCCCGGCCTTCGCAGCTTTCCAGCGGTTCGTAACTCAGCCAGTCCGCCCACTGATAGTTTCCGTTCTCGGCGGCAAGAGCCCTGTGGTCATATTTGGTTTCGGCAATGTGAGCCATGAATCTCTCCATCGACTCCCAGCTTTCATCAACAATCGACTTGTCCCCGAACTGCCTCCAGATGGTCCAGGGCACGATGATGCCTGCGTCGGCCCAGCCCACGCGCATCATATCCCCTCCGTACTGTGCCAGGGGAGCGACTCCGGGATATCCTCCCTGAGGACTCTGGCTGTCGCGCAGGTCACGCAGCCACTTGTGGAAGAAAGCGTCGGTGTTGGCGAAGAAGGCTCCTGCCTCGGTAAACACCTGTGTATCGGCCGTCCATCCAAGGCGCTCGTTGCGCTGAGGGCAGTCTGTAGGTACCGAAAGGTAATTCGAGAGCTGTCCCCACCTGGAATTGGAAATAATCTTGTTCACCAGCTCATTGCCAGTAGTGATCGTGCCTGTTTCGAGGTTTCCGGCGATAGATGTGACGGGGATCGTTGTGATGCTGTCGAAAGTGACATCGGCATCGGCGGTCACTGTAATCAGCCTGTATCCGAAGAAAGTGCACTGCGGATAGTAATATACGGGTTTGTCGGATTGGGCAAAAGTATATTCGAGTATCATTCCTGTCTCCGGAATACGGAGGTTCAGACGGTGCACGCTGCCCTCCGGACCGTCCATGCCGCGACTCTTCGCTCCGTTGCCGTCGTTGAGCAGCTCACCGGGGAGGCAGGTCATTTTTGTACCCTCGGCAGCATTGAAGCTGAAGGCGGGAACACCGGCACAGTTCTGTCCGAAATCGACCACCAGATTCTCTCCGGCATGAAGCACTATCTGCTCGCCAGCCTTGTATTCACGGTCGACCACAACCTTGCCATACTCATCGTCACTTGCTCCTTCCACGTTCTTCCATACATAAGTGCGTACAGGAGATAGCATAAGGTCCTTGCGCAGATATATCTCGGCGCCGTCTGACGGATAGATCATTCCAAGGAATTCGTTGTTGACCTCGGGAGTCGAGAGCATATCGGCAGTCTCATAGCCGGGAAGGACACGGGCATCGTATTCCTCACCGTCGAAGATGGCCGCGTGCTTTACGGGACCTGCGATGCCTGCCAGCCAGTTCTCGGTGTCGGTACCGTAGAGCACCTTGCTGCCGTCCGAGTAGGTCAGCTCGAGCACGCCTCTGAATGCGCACTTGGTGCCTATCATACGGTCGTTGCCGCTGGGGGTCACGATCTTGTCGGCCCACCATCCGGGCGTAACCTGTGCAGAGAATATATTGACTGAACCCGGCTTGCGCTGCATAGCGCCAGTCACATCGTATGTGAAGGAGAGTTTTGTCTTGGCATAATGGGTGAAGCCGGGTTTCAGGAATTCTTCACCTATCTGCACTCCGTTGACGTAGAGGGAATACACTCCGAGGCCGGCGGTCATCCATTTTGCAGACACGACCTTGGCTTCGTTGGTGACGAACGAGACGAACCAGCTGGCGCCGTCCGCAGCGCGAGAGCCGTCAACCACCCTGCCGGTGAAAACGGGCGCATCTGCTGCTGAAATCCAGGAGGAAACCTCCCAGGCTGAGTTGTCAAGGGCTTCGGTCCTCACACCATTCGCGGGTTTTTTGTCCGCACAGGCAACTGCTGCCGCAAGAATGACAGGCAGTGCAAGAAATTTTATGAACTTCATCATATCAGGTCAGGTAAAAAGTATATAAAAGTACATCAAATTCCGACAACATCCAATCACAACAGCTCCGCAATGGCCTCATAATAGTTCTTGCTGATCGGGACGGGATTGATCTCGGGAATGTTGAATTCGGCGACAACGAATCCGTATTTGTCCTTACGCAGCACCTTGACGTGCGAAGGGTTGACGAAGAACGAGCGGTGGCAGCGGACTATTCCGTGCTCCGCCACCGTCTCCTCGATGCTTTTCATAGAGTTGCGGAGCGCGAACTGCTTGACGCGTCCGGCCTCCAGATAGTAGATGTCCACATAGTTTGTCCTGGCATTGAGATAGAGTATCTCGGCAGAGTCGATTATGAGTTTCAGCCTGCCGTGCTCGTCAGTGAACTTGATAGGCGACGACTCCTGCGCCGGGGCGGACTGGAGCTGCTCTATTCGGTCCTTGTTCTCCTCGTTGATGAGCCATAGTATGTGGAATGCATAAGGAAAAGCCAGCGTCAGGAAGAACAGTTTCAGGCAGAACGGCACCGCTTCGATATAATCCATCGAGTTGCGGTGGAAGAGCCAGGTGTACAGCGCCGCGAAAAGGGAGACGACAAAGATCTCAGCTATGCACCACAGGGCATATTGCCACCACAGCATACGCTTGCCCACCTCGAACGCATAGAACAAGGTATGGGTCATCGTGAATGAAAGAAACAGGATGCAGGCCAGCATCAGGAAGTGGAAGGCGTAGCGCAGTCCGCCGCAGCCGTCGAAGAGTTCGGCGACTCCGAACGGCTTGTAGATAAAAAGGAACGCCACGAAAAAACCGACCACGAAAAGTCCCAGCAAAAAATGCTGCATATAGCCCCTCCGGGCTCTTACATAACCTTCCATTTTAGGTGGTATGAAAATTAAATTATACGATTTTCATCCCAAAAATAGCTAGAATTTTCCGCCAAAACAAATAATTACACCAACAGATGCACTTTATTTCACAACACCATTGCCCGCGGGGCGCAGGTGGTAACTTTGCACCGTAAAAACACATTAGCACTATGGTTGAAATACTGCATTATCTGAACCGTTTCCAGAAAGTGACGCTCGACAAATGGGAGCGTCAGGCAATGAGCGATTTCGAAGGACGCGACTACACTTATGCTGATGTTGCTTCGCAAATCGTAAGAATGAATCTCGCATTCGAGGCCGCAGGTCTCGAAAAAGGCGACAAGATTGCTATATGCGGCAAGAATTCCGCACACTGGGGGATGGCATTTCTGTCTACAGCCGTCTACGACGCTGTCGCAGTTCCCATCCTTTACGACTTTACCCCGGATGCCATTATGGATCTGTGCAACCACTCCGACAGCTCGCTGCTCTTCACCGATATCAGGACATTCACCAAACTGGATCTCACAAAGGCCAGCCAGCTCAAGGCAGTTGTCAATATAGATGATTTCACCTGCCTGTGGGCGCGCAAGGAGGACATCCGCAAGGCCGTCAACAGCTCCGAATCCCTGTTTGCAGCAAAATACCCCGATGGACTCCGCAAGGAAGACGTCCACTTCGGCAAGGATTTCCTGGACAGCATCGAAGTCATCAACTATACCTCAGGCACCACGGGATCTCCCAAAGGCATTATGCTTACCGGAAGGAATCTGAGCACCAACATCCAGTTCGCCATCGAGACCATCAAGGTCACCTATGACGACAATTCCATCTCGATGCTTCCGCTCGCCCATATGTACGGTATGACGTTCGAATATCTCTACACCCTCTGCGGTGGCAGCCACATCTACTTCGTGAGCCGCACCCCCAGCCCGAGCGTACTGATGGCCGTATTCTCACAGGTCAAGCCGTACATCCTCATCACCGTGCCGCTGGTAATGGAGAAAATCATCAAGGGCAAGGTGATTCCCACGCTCGAGAAGCCGCTCGTGAAGGTCATCACCAGGATACCGGGCATAAACAAGCTCTTCTACAAGATGGTGGGACGCAAGGTCCTTGCAGCTCTCGGAGGCAAAGTGCGCGAGATACCCATCGGCGGAGCACCGCTCAACAGACAGGTCGAAGAGACTATGCGCAAGATCGGTCTCCCCTATGCTGTGGGCTACGGAATGACCGAATGCGCTCCCCTGGTAGCCTATGTCCCCTACAATATGGCAGCCCTTGGCTCCTGCGGCCGCGCGATGGCAAAATATGGAGAAGTCCGCATCGATTCTTACGTGCCTGACAAGGTTCCGGGAGAAATCCAGGTCCGCGGAACAAACGTGATGGCAGGTTACTACAAGAATCCCGAGGCGAATGCAGCCGCATTCACCAAGGACGGATGGCTCCGCACCGGCGACCTGGGAGTAATGGACAAGGACGGCAACATCTTCATAAAGGGCCGCAGCAAGTGTATGATACTCTCATCAAACGGCCAGAACATTTACCCCGAGGAAATAGAGCATCTAGTGAACAACCTGCCCTGCATCAACGAATCCGTAGTAGTCGGACGCAACCACATCCTCGCAGCCATCGTCTCCCTCAACCAGGACGCCGTCAACGGCCTTCCTGAGGGTCAGACCATAGACAGCGTGATGCGCAAGAACCTGGAAACCATAAACAAGGCTCTTCCGGCTTACAGTCAGATATCGAAATTCGAAATCCTTGAAGAAGGCTTCATCCACACTCCGAAGCAATCGATAAAGCGAACCTTGTATAGTTAGATTAGAACCTAAGGCCCATCTGCAGGTCGAACATAAAGTAATTGTGTCGACCTGCGGCAAGCCGGCGGTCATTGACGTACGAGCCGAACGCCGAGAAAATGAGATGGCTTGTGACGTGGAAGTCCAGGCCGAAGTCATAGGCGGTGTACGTACGGTCCCACGCACCGTTGTCGCGATAGACATCGTAACGCAGCTTGGCGTGCAGGGTCTCGGGAACCAGCGGTGCGATCATAAGGGCATACCAGGCATCGGCCTTGTCTCCGAGCTCTGTGTCGATGTCGAGATTCCCGCCATACGGATTCTTGAATGCGAAGCCGTTGCTGTGCACGTATTCCGAACGGACTGTCCAGTCGCCAGGAGTATAGTCGAACGATATGGCGTAACGGTTGCGGTCCACTTCGGCATAAGCCCCTTCGTATTTACGGCCGTAGCGGCCTCTCCAGCCGGAAACGCCTATGCGCATATCCTGCACCGGAGACACCCAGAATCCTCCCATAATATCCTTGGAATTGTTCAGGTCAGCCACATTGATGCCCTGGCCGTTATATATTCCCGCCATATAGTGTAGGATGCTGCGGTCATCGTACTCGAACAGGTCTCCCTGCACCATAATTCCGAGGTCTCGGCCTGTGCTCGACTGTTCGCCGACGCGGTCGTTGTATCCTGCCAGTTTGTAGATGGCCATACCCTGAAGATAGAATCCCTGGTCGATCGGGGACATATGAGTTTCGAAGGCGAAGGCACGCTTGATCTGACCGGCCTTCACCCTGAAGGCTTTGTATTTCTGCCATTCGACGCTGGCCTCAAGGACACGGGGGCCGTTTATCGAATTCGGCGTGCCGTCCATCTTGAACTGCAGGTTGTACGCGAATTCATCCAGCACCCTGCCGCTGAACTGGAGCCTGGCAGTGCGGATACCGAAGGTGTTGGAGGGCGTCTCGTTGGCCGTGTAGCGATAGCGGGTCAACAGCATACCGCCGACATTCAGCGTCACATCCTGGGCGACCAGGGTGAAACTCAGGAGCATAAGCAGTATTATGACTGATAATCTCTTCATTTTTGGATGCCGATAAGGTAAAGTTACTTTATTTTTGCACACAAAACAGACGGATATGAGCCTGAAGAAAAAATTTTGGGGCAACACCCGCAAGCCAAAGGGCATTTTCGGCATTTATATGGTGAACCGGATGAACCGCGGCCGCCACGCAATCCTTTCCGAATGGGCGTTTAAAGACTTTGATTTCGACAAAGTAGCCTCAGCCCTCGACATAGGCTGCGGTGGCGGGGCCAACATCGCCCGCCTGCTGGAACGCTGCGAGAGGGTCTGCGGCGTCGACTATTCATCAGTGTCCGTAGCGAAATCCGCGATGCTCAACTCCCAGGCCATCCGGGACAGGCGCTGCGAGGTGGTGGAAGGCAATGTGGCCGCCCTGCCATTCGAAGACGGGAGCTTCGACCTTGTGACCGCCTTCGAAACCATCTACTTCTGGCCCGACATAACCAGCTGCTACCGTCAGGTCCGCAGGGTGCTGAAGGACGGCGGTCGTTTTATGATAGTCAATGAATCGGACGGAACTGACCCCTGGTACAATTCCTGGGAAGATGTCATCGGCAATATGCACACCTACACTGTCGAAGAGATCGAGGCTGACCTCAAAGCCGCCGGCTTCTCCTCTGTTTCCGTCACCCGCAACAGCGGGCGGTTCATTAAAGTAATTGCTGTGAAATAGGCATTCAGCTTATATTCCAAAATAATATTGCTATATTCGCGTCACACTTTTTAACCTATTATGCTCTATCTCAATTGCGATTATAACTGCGGGGCCCATCCGGCCATCATGAAGCGTCTCGAGGAGACGAATTACGAATATACCGGTACATACGGAATCGACAAATACAGCGAAAGCGCCAAGCAGCGTATCCGCGAAGCCTGCGGAGACCCTGATGCCGACATCTTTTTCCTGATCGGAGGCACCCAGACCAACGCCACTGTAATCGACGCGCTTCTCAAGCCCTGGCAGGGAGCCGTATCCGCACCTTCCGGACATATCAACGTCCACGAAGCCGGAGCAATTGAGTTCACCGGACACAAAGTCATCGCTCTCCCCAATCACGACGACGGAAAGATCAGGCCCCACGAGCTGGAAGAAGTCTTCCGTGCATACAGAGCCGACGAGAGCCGCGACCATATAGTCGAGCCGGAACTCGTGTACCTCTCCTTCCCGACCGAGCTGGGCACAATGTACAGCGCGCAGGAGCTCACCGCCATCCATAATGTCACCAAGAAATACAACGGCAGGCTCTACATCGACGGAGCAAGGCTCGGCTATGCCCTGGGTGCCGAAGGCAACGACGTGACACTCCAGTATCTGGCAGAGCACTGCGAAGCCTTCTATATCGGCGGCACCAAGGTCGGAGCCCTCTTCGGAGAGGCGATAGTCTTCCCGCGCCACGGAGCGCCGGAGCATTTCTTCACTTTCATCAAGCAGCACGGTGCCCTGCTTGCAAAAGGCCGCATCACCGGCCTGCAGTTCGACACTCTCTTCACAGACGGTCTCTACGAGGAAATCGGCCGTCAGGCAGACGCCCTGGCCAAGCAGATTCCTGAACTATTCGTGAAATACGACAAGGGAATGCTTGCCGTGAACTCACGCACCAACCAGCAGTTCATAATCATCAGCAACAATCTCCTTGCAGGGCTCAGCAAACACGTCAAATTCGAGAAATGGGGAGCCGTCGACGCAGCACACACTATGTGCCGCTTCGTCACCGGATGGTCCACCACCCAACAGGACATCGACGAACTGGAGAATATACTGAAGTCTCTCTAGACTCTACCGGACATCTATCGAATTCAGCAGGTCGAGCTTGCCGTCATCGATCAGCTTGATGATCAATTCCCCGAAAAGGGTGTTCTGCCAGGCGAACCAGTCGCGGGTATACCTGGTCGGGTCGTCCTTGTGGAACGATTCGTGGATGAATCCCTTGCCGGCATCTGTCTTGAGCAGGGTCTCGATGCACCATTTGATCTCGGCATCGTCCCGTGAGGTGAAAGCCTTCATCATTATGCTCATCGGCCAGACCATATCGTAACCGATATGCGGGCCTCCGATACCCTCGGCGGCTGCTCCCTTGAAGAAATAGGGGTTGTCAAGGCTCCACACGAAGCGGCGGGTGTTCCTGTATATCTTGTCTTTCGGGCTGACGTCACCAAGATATGCCATAGCCAGCAGGCTGGGCACGTTGGCGTCGTCCATAAGCAGCTGATTGCCATATCCGTCGACTTCGAAGGCGTAGATCTTTCCATATTTGGGATGCTTGTGGACGGCATACTTGCGAAGAGCGGCCTCAACCTCGTCGGCAAGGGCGCGGCACTCTGCAGCCAGGGCGGTCTCGCCGTTGACGGTCGTGAGGATTTCGGCAGCCTTGCGGAGCGATGTCACTGCAAAGAAGTTCGAAGGAATGAGATATTCGAACACGGTGGCGTCATCCGAAGGCCGGAACGCAGAGGCGATAAGGCCCACGGGCAGCACGGGGTTGCCCCAGCCGCTGTTCGACTTGGTATCGG